>JBOHPP010000001.1:0-11870 GCA_050731755.1 Candidatus Rokuibacteriota bacterium
ATATCGTCCTCGACGATCGCGAAGTCGTGCTCCTGCGCCAGCCGGAGGAGTGCCCAGGCCGTCGACGTGCTCATCGAGGTGCCCGTCGGATTGTGAACGACCGAGCTGAGCACGAAGAGCTTGGGGCGATGCTGGGCGAGCAGGTCGCGCAGGACCTCGAGATCGGGGCCGTCCGCCCGGCGGGGCACACCGATCACCCGCGCCCCGAGCGCGGCAAAGCTCGCGAACACCACGAACCAGGCGGGATCGTCCACGAAGACGGCATCGCCTGGCCGCAGGAAGTGCCGCGCCGCTAGATCCACGGCCTGGGTCACGCCGGCCGTGGTGATGATCTGCTCCGGCTCGGCCGGGATCTCCAGCTCGGCCAGCTTCAGCGAGAGTTGCTGGCGCAGGGGCAGGTAGCCTTGCGGAACGCCATAGCCCAGCCAGGCCGTTCCGGCCGCCAGGGTGACCCCGCGCGCGTGCCGGCTCACCAGCGCGCCATCCAGCCACGCCGGGGGCAAGAGCCCGCCGCCCGGCATGTTCGCGGGCGGGAGGTCTCGAAACAGATTGCGCAGGAGCCAGGCGATGTCGAGAGGCGTCGCCGGCGGCGGGGAAGCAGCCCGCCCCCCGTTCCGGGGACGCGCCTGCACGTAGAATCCCGAACCCCGTCGCGCCTGCACGTACCCGAGGTCGGCCAGGCGTTCGTAGGCTTCCACCACGGTGTGACGCGACACGCGCTGGTCGACGGCAAAGTGGCGGATCGACGGCAAGCGCGTGCCGAGCCGCACGATGCGGTCCTCGATGCGCGCCTGCCACCACCGGACGATGCCGTCGACGAGCGGCGCCTCCCTCGAGAGCGAGAGGGGCGCCTTCGGCGCCGCCGACGCGGCCCCTCGACGTGCGCGGTCTGTCACCTGGCCTCCGGAACCTTCCAACTGTACTGGTACTGTATCAGACAGTGCCAGTACAGTTGGATGTGTTTCGGGGGTCAATGCATGGAAACCACGCAGCTCTGGCCCTTCGTCGTGTTCTCGATGGTCGGCTCGTTCACGCCGGGTCCCAACACCACCATCGCCACTGCCACCGGCGCCAACTTCGGCTTCCGCGCGGTGGTACCGCACATCGTGGGAGTGCCCTTCGGGTTTTCCACCCTGCTCGTGCTGGGCAGCCTCGGCGTGGCCGGCATCCTGCTCGCGCTGCCCGCGGCCGCCGGCGTCATCAAGTGGGTGGGGGTGCTCTACATGCTCTACCTGGGCAGCTTACTCCTCGGGTCGGCGCGGTGGGGCGACGCCCACGTGGTGCGGCCCCTGACCTTCTGGGAGGCCGCGATGTTTCAGTACGTCAACCCCAAGGCCTGGATGCTGGCCGCGGCCACGGCCAGCGCCTACGTGCCCGGCCACAGCGTACCTGCGCGCACCACGCTGATCTGTGCGGTGTGGAGCGGCACGTGCGTGCTCAGCCTCGTCGCCTGGGCCTGGCTCGGCGCCGCGCTGCGCGAGTGGCTGCGCGTCGGGAACCGGCAGCGGGGCTTCAACGCGCTGATGGCCTTCTCGCTGGTCGCCACGGCCATCTGGATGGCGGCCACACCATGAGGCCGCGCGAGCACCGCGGCGGCAGGGTCGACTCTAGCCCTGGCCCTCCATGGCCGGGCTGCCTTCCGGTGCCTCGGGCGATTCAGGATCGTCCGGGGGCGTCGCGAAGTGGATCGGGCGCAGCCGCCTCCGGTCCACGGTGAGTCGGAACACGTCGAAGCGGTTATAGCCGCCCGTTACGTCGTGGAACTGCTTGGGCTCCACGCATGCCGCCAGGTCGATGTCCGCGTAGAGCAACCCCTCCGCGTCGCGGAGCGTTTCGCTCACCGGCTCCCCGGTGGGGCCGAGCACGACGGACACGCTGCGCGTGCTCCCGTCCAGGATCCGGGCGGCGTCGGGCGTGAGCGAGGCGAGCGCATCACGCATGGCCGTGTCCATGAACCCGGACGCGACGATGTTGAAGCACTTCGCCTCGAAGGCGTGGGCGCCGGCGCGGATGCGGATCGCCGCCGCCAGATCGTAGTGGCCGCCCGCCCCCGGGTCGCGCGTCGGCCATACCGGCGGGTAGCTCGAGACGTGCACCTGCTCGCCCTCGGCCATCAGCGTGTAGCGCGCGAGCGGGTTGGTGTTCTCGCCGCAGATCAGCGCGCCCAGGCGGCCCAGCCGTGTGTCGACCACGCGGAGCCCGGCGCCGTCGCCGTTGGCCCAGGTGAGCTTCTCCCAGAACGTGGGAACGAGCTTGCGGTGGTGATTGAGGACGGCGCCGTCGTCGCCGATGAGAATGTTGGCGTTCCAGAGGCAGCCTACGCTCGCGGGGCTCAGCTCGTTAAAGCCGAGCGAGACGAAGACGCCCGCGCGCCGGGCGACGGCCGCCACCCGGTCGAGCTCGGGCCCGGGACAGCGCAGGGCGTTGGCCGCCAGCGCCTTGAAGAAGTCGTGACTGTAGATCGGCGCCTGCAGCGACGACCAGACGGGGAAGGCCGGGATGTACGTTTCGGGGAAGGCGACGAGCTGGGCGCCGTTCCGCGCCGCCTCCTCGACGAGCGCGCACGTCTTTTCCACGCTCTTCGCCAGGTCGAGAAAGACGGGCGCGACGTGGGCGGCCGCGACCTTGTACGCCGGATAGGTTGTGGCCATCACGCCCCCGCCTTTGGCCACGTCGTCTTGATCCAGTTGACCGTCGCCGACGGATCGTTGTGACCCTTGCCCGGCTTCGGCCAGGTCGGCGGCGCCGTCATGGAGGCGACCGGAATCGTCATGACGCGCTCCGGATCCCAGACCGGGAACGGGTAGTCGGGCAGATTCTTGCTGAAACCGACCTTGACGTCCTTGAACGCGCGGTGGTCTTCCTTGCGGATCGTCACCACGCCTGCCGGCGCCTCGATGCGCAGGCCCTCCAGCTGCCTGATGATGGCGGCGTCGTCGGGCCAGCCACCGCCGGCCTGCTTGTTGGCGCTCTCCACCGCCGTCTTGAAAAAGTACAGCCCCGTGTAGGCCGCCTCGGCGACGTAGCTCGGGTATTCCTGCCAGCGCTGGAAATACCGCTCGACGAATCGCTTGTTGATCACCGACCTGTTCCCGGGCGGGTACGTGAAGTGATAGTTCGAGTGGACGCCGGCCAGGGCGCCTTCCGGATGGTCCTTGCCGATCGCCTGCGGGACCACGCCGAAGTTGATGTTCCCGGCCAGCCGCGTCTGGTTGAATAACCCGTGCCGGACCGCCTGCTTGTAGAAGACGATGTACATGCCGCCCCACATGGAGGTGACGACGATGTCGGGCTTGGCGGAGGCGGTCTTCGTGATGTGCGAGTTGAACTCCGTGCTCCCGAGCGGCGCCCACACCTCGGAGACGATCTCAGAGGCGGGCAGGAGCTTCTCGCGGGCGGCGTCGAAGTGGAGCTGAAACCAGCGGCCGAACGCGTAGTCCGGATTGATAACGGCGATGCGCTTGACGTCGGGCCAGGCCCTCGAGACGGCGAGGGCGGTGGTGACGCCGTCTGCCGACAGGATGTTCGTCATACCGAAGAGGTAGCGCGGGTTCGGCACCTCGACCTCGAACAGCTTGTCGATGCAGCCCTCCGTCATGATCGTCAGGAGCTTCAGCTCCTCGACGACCGGGCCAACGGCGAGCTGGTTGTGGGCGGCGATGATGCCCGAGAAGTAGTCGATCCTCTCCGAGAGTCTCATCCGCTTGAGCTCTTTCACGGTCGCGTCGGGCCCGGCCGCCTCGTCGGCCGTGAGGGTCTCGATCTTGCGCCGGCCGAGGAGCCCGCCGGCCGCGTTGATCTCCTCGGCCGCGAGCGTGTGGCCCTTCAGCGACGGCGCCCCCAGGATGGCGCCGGGGCCGGAGAGGATCGTGATATGGCCGAACTTCACGGGGGTGTCGGGGATCCGTCCCGTGGCCGGCTCCTGCGCCGCCGCGGGTCCGGCCACCGCGAGGTCGCCGGCGGCGACCCCGAGCGTCGCCAGAAAGTCGCGCCGATCCATGTCATACGCCATGCCTCTTCTCCTTCGCGCCGTGGAGGCCGCCCTCAGCTCACGATGACGCTAATGGCGAAGATCCGGTTGCGTCCCGTGGGCGGCTGCGTCTGACCGGCGGCGTCAGTGGCCCGGCACCGCAAGGTGTAACGTCCCCGCCGCGCATCCCAGTCGATGGTGAACCGCTGCCATGCGTGCGGCGCGCTGCGCGGCTCGAGCCGCGCCGGGCTCCACGCTCGGCCGTCGTCGACGCTGATCTCGACGCGCGCGACCTCACGCGCACTCCACGCCCAGCCTGCAATCGTCTGCGGCCCGGCCGCCACGCCGTCGCCGTCTGCCGGCCGCACGATCACCGAATGAACGTCGATCTCGCGCACCGGTTGGCGCACCGGTCTGCCATCGACGACCATGTCGCGGTTGTAGAGCTTCGTGGTGAAGAAGCCGTCCAGCCGTCCGCTCGCGACGCGGATGCGCGTCAACCACTTGACGGAGTTCGTGCCGAAGAACAGTTGAGCGCGCCACACCCGGCGCCGGGGCGCTGAGCCTGCGCCGTCTTCTCTCGCCGCCTACGACAACCGCCAGCGGCCATAGACGACCAACGCCGCCAGGACCCCCACCACAAGCCGGCAACCGGCGCATCCCGTGCTTCGGGATCGACGTGGGGAGCGAACGGGCTGATTCGAGAAATCGCGGGCTTGCTCACCTCCATGGTCGTGAGCCGAACCGGCGACTGGCTCCGCGACGCCCTCGACCCGACGCTCCGGCGCGAGTGAGTGCCTATGGTGGTTCTCTACACTCCAGACATCAGCCCCGGCTTCGTCTACAATGCCAGTGCCGCGTGGCAGGGAGGGGGCGCCGCGCCCCCGGGCGCTCACGTCGAGGCCGAACCGTTCGCGTCACGAACTGGAGGACACGTCGATGTCGGAGAAGGAGATCCTGGCGGCACTGTCCGCCGACAACGTCCGCGCCCACGTCGAGCACATCTGCACCAACATCCCCTCGCGCCTGGCCGGGTCCGACAACCAGCGCCGCATGGCCGAGTACAGCGCGAAGACGCTGCGCGAGGCTGGCATCGCGGTCACCGTGCACACCCTGCCGGGCCTCGTGAGCTACCCCGAGAAGGCCGAGTTCAAAATCCTCTCGCCCGTCGAGCTGACCATCGAGGCCAACACGCTCGGGCACAGCACCCAGACGCCGCCCGCTGGCATCACCGGCGAGCTGCTCGACGTCTACACGGGGGCATTCGACGAATACACGGGCAAGGACCCGAACGGCGCGATCACGCTCTCGGAGCTCTCGTACTCGCCGGCCCGGCATGAGAAGCAGCGCATCGCGGGGCTGCTGGGGGCGGCCGGGTGCGTCATGATGAACTGGGGCCACGACACGAACGCCTCCGTGCCGTGGGGGTCGGTGAAGCCCGTCTGGGGCAATCCCACGCCCGACAACTACCGGACCGAGATGCCGGTGCTGCCCTGCATCGGCATCGCGCGCACTGAGGGCTTGAAGCTGCGCGAGATGGCGAAGAAGAGCCCGGTGCGCCTGTGGTTCCGGACGAAGGTCGAGAATGGGTGGCGGCCCATCTGGATTACGACCGGGGAGATCCCGGCCCAGACCGAGGACTTCGTCGTGCTGGGCGGGCACCAGGACTCCTGGTTCGGACCCGCCGCCACCGACAACGCGGCCGGTAACTCCTGCGTGATGGAGCTGGCGCGAGTGTTCAGCCAGCACCGGGACCAGCTGCGTCGGGGTCTCATGCTCGGGTTCTGGGCGGGCCACGAGACCGGCACCATGATCGGCTCCTCGTGGTTTGTGGACCGGAACTGGGACCGGCTGCGGGAGCACATGGCGGCCTACGTCGAGATCGACCAGCCGGCCTGCACGGGCACCACGTGGTGGTCGACCTCCTCCAATGCCGAGCTCCGGCGCTTCCACCAGGCCATCGAGCAGCGGCTCATGCCGGCCCGCACGCTCAAGTGGAAGCGGGCGGTCAAAGTCGGCGACGCGTCGTTCTTCGGGCTCGGCGCGCCCACCCTCGGGGGCCACGGCGCATTCACCGAAGAGGAGTTGAAGGCGACCGCGCTGGCCACGCTCGGCTGGTGGCACCACACCCTGGAGTGCACGATCGACAAGGTCGACTTCAGCCAGATGCCGAAGCACCTCGAGGTCTACGCCGCCTACCTGTGGGAGCTCTGCACGGCACCGGTACTGCCCTACACCTACGTCCCCGCGGCCGAGCAGTTCATGGGGCGCCTCACCGAGCTGGCTGCCCCCGGCAAAGCCATCGGCCTGGACGGCGCACTCGTCCGCGCCGAGCAGTTCCGGACGGCCGCGGCGCGCTTCGATGAGGCAGCCGATCGCTGGCGCGAGCGTTACGCGAAGGACGGCACCAAGGACGACGAGCCCGCCGAGGTCCTCAACGGGTGCATCAAGCGGCTCGGGCGGCTCCTGATCCCGCTCGAGTCGACGGCCATCGGGACGTACGGCCACGATCCGTACGGCCTGACCGCCCAGACGACGATGATCCCGTGCCTCTCCGAGGTGCCGCGCCTCGAGAAGCTGCCGGAGGCCGAGGAGCGATGGATGCTCGAGACCAAGCTCGTCCGGCAGCGGAACCGCGTGGCCGACGCGCTCGGCGACGCGCAGCGGCTGATCGACGAGACCCTCGCGCGGCTCCCGTGAGGGCCGGCGCCATGCGAATCCTGTATCAGCTCACGAGTCCGATGGAGAAGACGGTGCTGGGGCCCGCCGAGGTCGAGCGCCGGCGGCAGTTCCTGCGGGCGCGGGCGGCGCCCGGCGTCGACGTGGAGGTGTGGAGCCTCGCCGACGGGCCCCCGTCGATCGAGTCGGCCTACGAGGCGGCCCTGGTGGTGCCCGAGCTGGCGCGCGCGGTCGTGCGCGCCCGGGCGGAGGGTTTTGCCGCCATGATCGTCGGCTGCTTCTCCGATCCCGGCCTGGATGCCCTGCGCGAGCTGGTGGACATCCCGGTGATCGGCCCTGGATCGAGCGCGGTGCATCTGGCGGCGCAACTCGGCACCCGCTTCAGCATCATCGCGCCCCTCGGGGCCGGGGGCGGGCGGGTGGCGGCGCGGCTGCGCGCGCTCGGCGTCGCCGACACGTTCGCTTCGGTCCGCGGCATCGGCATGTCCGTCCTCGACCTGGCCCGCGACCGCGAGGCGGTACTGGAGCGAGTCAGCGAGGTGGCCCGGATGGCGGCGCGCGAGGACGGCGCCGACGTCTTCGTGCTCGGCTGCATGTCGATGGGCTTCGTCGGCGTGGCCGACGACGTTCAGAAGCGTCTCGAGCTGCCCGTCGTGAACCCCGTGGTGGCGGCCCTCAAGACCGCCGAGACGCTGGTGGCGATGGGCCTGTCCCACAGCAAGGCCGCGTATCCTGTTCCGCCGAGACTGGAGGTGCCGCAATGAGACCGCGACTGCTGATCCTGGTCGCCCTGTGCGTCCTGGCCCTCAGCCCGGGAGCCGTCCCGGCCGCGGGGCAGGACAATGTGATGGTCTGGGGCGACGGCCTGCCGGCCAACCTCGACCCGCACGACCCCTACGACGTGCCGGCCGCGCTCATCCAGCTCAACGTCTATGACAACCTCTACCGCTACCAGGGCAACCCCCCCCAGCTCCAGCCCTGGCTCGCCGAGAGTCACTCGGCGTCCAAAGACGGCCGCACCTGGGAGTTCAAGCTCAAGAAGGGCGTGAAGTTCCACGACGGGAGCGAACTGACGGCAGATGAGGTCGTCTGGAGCATCCAGCGCGTCTTGGGGCTCGGCAAGGCGGCAGCCGGCCCGCTGAAGGCCGCCAAGGTCGAGAGCGTGAGCGCGGTCGACAAGTACACGGTGCGCTTCGTGCTCGAGAAGCCCTACGCGCCGTTCCTCTCCATCATCCCCGTCGCCACCATCGTGAACCGGCGGGTGGTCGAGCCCCACGTCAAGGGCAACGACTGGGGCAACGCCTGGCTCGCCGGCAACGGCGCCGGCTCGGGGGCGTACATTCCCGACCCCGCCAGCTACATCCCGACCAAGGCGCTCGACCTCAAGCGCAACCCCAATCACTTCATGGGCTGGAGTCACAACGCCAAGCCCATCGACCTCATCAGAGTGCGTCCGGTCGTCGAGCAGACCACCCGCGTCCTGGCGCTGATGAAGGGCGAGATCGACGCCGGCGATAGCTATCTCCCCACCGACCAGGTGGAGCGCCTGTCGAAGGTCAAGGAGGTGGTCATCCACCGGAACGAGTCGATGCGGATCTTCATCATCCGCATGAACAACACCAAGCCGCCCTTCGACAACGTCGACTTCCGGCGCTGCATGAGCCACGCCTTCAACTACGACGCGTTCATCGGCGTGATCTTGAAGAACTTCGCCGAGCGCAACCCGGCCCCCATCCCCAAGAACCTCTGGAGCTACCCGGAGGGCATCAAGGGCTACGACTTCGACCTCGCCAAGGCCCGCGCCGACTGCGACAAGGCCAAGGCCAAAGGCGCGCCGGTCGACCGCGAGATCCAGCTCCACATCCAGACGGGTCTGGACCAGACGATGCAGGCGGCGCAGCTCTTCCAGAGCGACGTCAAGAAGATCGGGCTCAACATGAAGGTGGTCCCCAACACGTGGCCCAACCTCACGGCGTCGACGGCCAAGCCGGACACCACGCCCGACATGTGGATCCACTGGGTGAGCGCCTACTTCATCGATCCCGAGAACTGGATCGGCACCATGTACGACAGCGGGCTCCACGGAACGTGGAAGGCCTCGTCCTGGTACAAGAACCCGAACGTGGACGAGCTGCTGCGCTCGGCGCGGAGCAACCCGAACCGCGAGGAGCGGGCCAAGCTCTACCAGCAGGCGGCGCGCCTCGTGGTCGATGACGCGGCGGACATCTGGGTCTACAACACGGTCGAGCTGCGCGGCATGCGGGCGCGGGTGAAGGGCTTCAAGTTCTCACCCGTGGGCAGCGGCAGCGAGCTGCGCCACATGTTCCTGGCCAACTGAGGCCGGGGGCGGCGCCGGGGCAGGACCGCGCCCCGGCGCCCCGCGCGCGGTCATGCTGAGATTCTTCCTGCGGCGGGTCCTGCTCGTCCTGCCCGTCCTGTTCGGGCTCCTCGTGCTGACGTTCGTCCTGGTCCGCATCGTGCCCAACGATCCCTCGGCCGCCTTGGCCGGCCAGAATGCCACGCCCGAGCAGATCGTCGAGATCCGCGCCAAGTACGGGTTCGACCAGCCGCTGATCGTCCAGTTCGGGATCTACTTGCGGCAAGTCGTCCAGGCTGACCTCGGCACCAGCATCCAGTCCGGGCGCCCGGTCGCTCGGGACATCCTCCAGCGCCTGCCGGCGACGCTGGAGCTGACGTTCGCCGCCCTCCTCCTCGGCGCCGGCCTCGGCGTCCCGCTGGGCGTGCTGGCTGCCGTCCGCCACAACACGTGGCTCGACCACGGACTGCGGTTCTTCACGGTCGGCGGCGTGGCCATCGCCTCGTTCTGGTTCGCGATCATGCTCCAGCTCTTCTTCTCCATGCAGCTCGACCTGCTGCCACTCCGAGGGCGGCTCGGCACGGCCATGACCCCGCCCGCGCAGCTCACAGGCCTCTTCGTGCTCGACAGCCTCCTCACCGGGCGCTTCGACGCCTTCCGCGACGCCCTCCGCCACCTCGCGCTCCCGGCGCTGACGCTCTCGCTCGGCGCCATGGCGACGATCACGCGGTTCACGCGGAGCGGCGTGCTGGAGACGATGCAGAAGGAATACGTGCTCTACGAGATCGCGGCCGGCTACCCGCGCGGGCTGCTCATCGCCGTCTACGTCCTGCGCAACTCGCTGGTCGCGACTATCACCCAGATCGGCCTGCTCTTCGGGGCGCTCCTGGCCGGCGCGGTAGTCGTCGAATCGATCTATGACTGGCCGGGCATCGGAAGCTACGCGGTCACCGCCATCTTCACCTCCGACTACAAGGCGATCCTGGCCGTGACGCTCCTGGTCGGCGTCGTCTACTCGATCGTCAACATCCTGGTCGACCTGATCCACGGGCTGATCGACCCGCGGGTGGCGACGGAGCTCTGATGCTGGTCCTCCGCAAGTTCGCCCGCGACACCTCCGGCATGGTCGGCCTCGTGATCGTGCTGGCGACGGCAGTGGTGGCGGTGCTGGCCCCGCGCCTGGCGCCGCACCCGCTCGACGCCTACGAGTCTCACCCGCTCCAGCGCCTCCAGGAGCCCTCCCGCCAGTTCCCGCTCGGGACCGACAATCTCGGGCGCGACGTCCTGTCGCGGGTGATCCTCGGAGCGCGAGCGGCGCTCACCATCGCCGTGCTCGTGGTGGCCGGGGCGATGCTGATCGGGGTGCCGCTCGGCCTAGTCGCCGGCTACCACCGGGGCTGGGTGCCGGAGGTCATCATGCGCGTCACCGACGTCTTTCTTGCGGTGCCGCAGCTCATCCTGGCCCTGGCGCTCGCCCAGCTCTTAGGACCGAGCCTCCAGAACGCCATGCTCGCGCTGACCCTGACCTACTGGCCGTTCTTCACCCGCATCGTTTTCGCGGAGACCCGGCGCATCCGCGTCGCGGTCTTCGTGGAGGCGCTGGAGGGGCTCAACGCCGGCGCGCTCCGGGTGATGTTCTTCCACATCCTGCCGAACGCCGCGCCGCCGATCATCGTCCGCGCGACCATCGGGATGGGGTTCACGATCCTGTCGGCGGCGGTGCTGGGGTTCCTCGGCATGGGCGCCACGCCGCCCGATCCCGAGTGGGGACTCGCCATCTCCGAGAGCCGGCAGTATTTGCCCGAGGCGTGGTGGTTCGCCGCGTTCCCCGGGATTGCCATCTTCCTGGTCGTTTTCGGCTTCAACCTCCTCGGCGACGGGCTCCGCGACGTCGTGGACCCGCGTCTCCGGCGCTCGCGGTGAGCGACGATCTTGTCCTGGCCGTCGACGGGCTCAAGATCTCGATCGCCACCGACGACGGCCTGGCCCGCGTCCTCGACCACGTCGATCTCAGGATCCCGCGCGGCCGGATCGTCGGTGTCGTCGGCGAGTCAGGTTGCGGGAAGTCGACGCTGGTCCGCGCCATCCTGGGCATCCTGCCGCGGGCGGCGCGGGTGGAGCGGGGAAGGATCCTTCTCGGTGGGGAGGACCTCCTCCGCCTGTCCCAGCGCGAGCTGACGCGCCGCATCCGCGGCAAGGAGATCAGCTTCATCCCCCAGGACCCGTACCTCGCCCTCAACCCTGTGTTCACCGTCGGCACCCAGCTCCTCGAGATCATGCGCTGGCACGCGGGGGCCGGCGGGAACGGGGACGCGGGTCGCCGGGGCCACCGCAGGCGCCTCGTCCAGCTGCTGCGGACGGTCCAGATCCCCGACCCGGAGGTCGCGCTCGAGCGCTACCCGCATCAGTTCTCCGGGGGCCAGCGCCAGCGCCTCCTGATCGCCGGCGCCCTCGCCTGCCGGCCGCGCCTCGTCATCGCCGACGAGCCTACGAGCGCGCTCGACGTCACCACGCAGCTCCAGATCCTCCGCCTGCTCCGTGACCTCGCGAACCGCTTCGGCGTGTCGATGCTCTTCGTCACCCACGACTTCGGCGTCGTCGCCCAGCTCTGCGACGAGGTCATGGTGATGTACGCGGGCCAGTCGGTGGAGACGGGCCAGACGGCCGAGATCCTCGACCGCCCGCGCCACCCCTACACGCAGATGCTGATCGCCTGCCATCCCGATCGCGCGCGCGATCTCACCGGTATCCCGGGGACGGTCGCCTCGCCGCTGGCGCCGCCGCCCGGTTGCCGCTTCCACCCGCGCTGCGACCGGTTGACCGACGTTTGCCGCACCGTCGCGCCCGGCGTCACCGCGCTTGCAGGAAACGGGCTCGTCCGTTGCCATCATCATGGCTGACGCG
>JBOHPP010000002.1:0-9112 GCA_050731755.1 Candidatus Rokuibacteriota bacterium
CGTCATGGCAACGCATAAAGCGGACGTGGCGGTCGTAGGCACGGGGCCGGGGGGGTATGTCGCGGCGATCCGTTGTGCCCAATTGGGCCTCTCCGTCGTGTGCGTCGAGGACGACCGGCCCGGAGGCGTCTGCCTGAACTGGGGCTGCATCCCGACCAAGGCGCTGCTGCGCAACGCCGAGGTCCTGCACCTGGTCGAGCGCGCGGCCGATTTCGGGATCCGCGCCGAGAACGTCCAGGCCGACTACGCCGAGGCCTACAAGCGAAGCCGGGGCGTCGCCGATCGGATGGCCCGGGGGGTGGAATATCTCTTCCGCAAGCACAAGATCACCCTGCTCGCCGGCACCGGCCGGCTCACGAGCCCGACCGTGGTCGAGGTCAAAGGCAAGACGGGGACGGAGACCATCGAAGCCCGGGCGGTGATTCTGGCCACCGGTTCGGAGCCCAGGTCCCTGCCGGGCGTGACCATCGATGAGACGCTCGTCATCTCCTCGACCGGCGCCGTCAAGCTCGAGCGGGCTCCGGCCTCCCTCGTGATCGTCGGCGCCGGCGCGGTGGGGGTCGAGTTCGCCGACGTGTTCGCCGCCTATGGCACCCAGGTGACCATCCTGGAAGCGCTGCCACGCCTGGTTCCTGTGGAAGACGAGGAGGTGTCCACGCACCTCGCCCGCTCCTTCGGCCGGCGAGGGATGACGCTCAAGACCGGCGTGAAGGTGACCGCGGTCAAGCCCGGTGGGCCGGGCGTCGTCGTCGAAACCGATGGCGGCCGTTTCGAGGGCGAGCAGGTGCTCATGGCGGTGGGCCGAGGGGCGCGAGTCAGAGGGCTCGGTCTGGAGGGCCTCGGGGTCCAGATGGACCGGGGCTTCGTGAAGGTTTCTCCGCGCATGGAGACGTCGGTCAAGGGCCTCTGGGCCCTCGGCGACATGGCGGGCCCGCCGCTCCTGGCTCACAAGGCCATGGCGGAAGGCGTGGTCGCCGCGGAGGCGCTCGCCGGACAGAACCCGCAGCCCGTGGACTACGCCGACGTCCCCTCGTGCACGTACTGCCGGCCTCAGATCGCGTCCATCGGCATCAGCGAAGCCAAGGCCCGAGAAAACGGGCGCGACGTCAGCGTGGGGCGGTTTCCGTTCACGGCCAGCGGCAAGGCGATGGCGCTGGGCGACACCGAGGGCTTCCTCAAGGTCGTCGCCGACCAGTCCACCGGCGAGATCCTGGGCGTACACATCCTGGGGCCGGAGGCGACGGAGATCATCCACGAGTTCGCCGTGGGCCGGACGCTGGAGGCGACTCTCGAGGAGATCATCCACACCATTCACGCCCATCCGACGCTGTCGGAGGCTGCGCTGGAGGCGACCCTCGGCGCCTTGGGCCGGGCCATTCACATCTAGGCCCGCATGGACTTCACTCTCACTCCCGAGCAGACGGCCCTGCGCGCCCGCGCGCGGGAGCTGGCCGATGGGACCTTCGCCCAGCGGGCGGCCCGCTGGGACCAGAACGAGGAGTATCCCTGGGAAAACGTCAAGGACCTGGTCGCCGCCAGCTTCATGGGCATGACGATCCCCCGAGAGTACGGCGGCCCCGACCGGCCTCTGTTGGACGTCGTTCTCGTCATCGAGGAGGTGGCGCGGGCCTGCGGGGTCACCGCGCGGATCGTGGTGGAAGGAAGCCTCGGCGTCGTCGGCGCGCTCAGGGCGTACGGCACGGAGTCCCAGAAGCGCCGGTGCTTCCCCTGGGTGCTGGAGGGCGAAAAGCCGGCCATCGCGATCACGGAGCCGGAGGCGGGCTCGGCGGCCACCGACCTGCGCACTCGCGCCGAGGAGACGCCGAGCGGTCTCGTGCTCACCGGGCACAAGCGGTACATCACAGGCGCCGGCACCTCGCGCCTGTACCTCGTCTTCGCGCGTTTCGGCGATCGCCCCGGCGCCCAGGGCATCGGCGGCGTGCTGGTCGAGCGCGACACCCCGGGCTTCACGATCGGCCCTCGGGAACCTATGATGGGACTCCGTGGCATCCCCGAGGGAGAGCTTCACTTCGACCGCTGTGTCGTTCCGCGAGACAACGTGCTGGTGGAGCCGGGGGACGGGTTCAAGAAGCTGATGCGCGCCTACAACGGCCAGCGGCTGGGCGCGGCCACGGTGGCGCTCGGCCTGGCTCAGGGGGCGTACGAACACGCGCTGGCCTACGTCGCCGAGCGCCGGCAGTTCGGTCGCCCCATCGGCGACTTCCAGGGAATCCGCTGGAAACTCGCCGACATGGCGATTCGCATCGACGCCGCCAGACTCCTGATCCACCGCTGCGCGGCCGCCGCCGACCGCGGGCTGCCCGACGCGCTGGAAGCGGCCAAGGCCAAGACGTTCGCCGCCGAGATGGCCCAGGAGGTCACCAGCCAGGGCGTGCAGATCTTCGGCGCCGCCGGCTACGGCCGGAGCCGGCCGCTCGAGCGCATGATGCGCGATGCACGGATGTTCGCCATCGGCGGCGGCACGGTGGAGATGATGCGCAACCTCATCGCCGACCACCTGCTGCCCACCCGCGCCGACTGGCGCCGCGGCGACTGACTCCCCATGCCGCGCCGCCACATCGTCGACCCGTCCCGGCGCGTTGACGTCCGACCGGTAAGGACCGAATCCGTGAGGTGGGTCATGCGTGGCATGTGGTGGTGGCGGGCGCTCATGATCTTGGTCCTGGCGTTGTCGCCGGCCTGCGGCCAGGCGGCCAGGCAACTCGAGCCGATCGTGGTCGGCTGGGAGCGGATCTTCAAGGTCGAGTGGCAGTCCAGCGAGGTGCGGGGACGGCGCGTCGTCTGGGGCTACGTCAATAACGATTCCCCATACGACGTGACGCGGGTCCAGTTGCTCGTGGACGCTCTGGACGACACCGGTAAGGTGCTCGGCCAGCGCATCGGCTGGGTCCCGGGGGCCATGGGGGGGTTCAGCCGGCGGTACTTCGAGCTGCCCGTGCCGCAACCGGCTCCCCAGTACCGGGTCCGCGTGTTCGCGTTCGACCGGATCGAGTCTCCAGGGATGCGGGACAACTAAGGACATGAAGGGGCCCGACACGGCCCCCCATACCCCCAAACGCTCGGAGCGCCCCGGCGAAACCGTGGCGCTCCTCGATATGCCGGCAGGCTGCTGGCGGGCGAGCGTCGCGGCGACCCTCCTCGTGCTGCTCCTGGCCGTTGCCGTCGGGGCGGCCCCGCTCGAGCCACTGGTGGGCGGCTGGGAGCGGTATTTCCGGCTCGAGTGGCAGGCGGCCGAGTCCAGTGGCCGCCCGGTGGTGCGCGGCGTCCTCACCAACGACTCTCCCTCCACCATCATCCGGGTGACGCTGCTCGTCGACTCCCTGGATCAGGCCGGCAACGTGGTGGCGCAACACGCCCGTCCCATCCCGGGCACGCTCCCGGCATTCACCGGCATGCCGTTCGAAGTGGCCGCGCCCCAGCCGTCGGCGCGGTTCCGCGTCCGGGTTTTCTCCTTTGACGCCTTCCGGGGCATGTAGGTGAATCAGGAACCCGGGCCCCCACCGCGCCGTTGGACCAGCAGCGCCGGGCCGGTCGGCCGAGGCGCGGGGAGGCTACCGATGCGGGCGGGCATGGTCATCGTTCTGATCGGGGTGGCGATCCTGGCGGCGGGGCCGGGAGGCACGGCGGCACCCGTCGAGCCCCTCATCGTGGGCTGGGAATCGATCTTCACTGTGAGTTGGGAGCCGGCGGAGCGTCGGGGGCGGACCGTGGTGCAGGGCATCGTTGCGAACAAGTCGCCCTACACGATCGCGGACCTCCAACTGCTTCTCGACGCCCTCGATGCCAACGGGCGAATCCTTGCCCAGCAGGTGGCGTGGAGCCCCGGCACGCTGCCGGCGTTCTCCCAGGTCAGCTTCGAGATCGCGGTTCGCCAGCCGGCGCCCTCCTATCGGGTGCGAGTGCTGGCGTTCGACCGGGTGGAGTCGCCGAGCCGCGCTCCCTGAGCGGGTTCACGCCGCTCGCTCGGCCTTAACCACGGGCCGAGGTGGACCACTTGCGAATCTCGTCCCGCATCGCCTCTTTGCCCGCCTCGAAGGCCGTCATGAGGCGTTCGGTCTGCTCCTCGAACATCTCCCGGCTCTTGTCCAGCCACTCGCCGGCGTGCTGCTGGGCCTGGCCCGCCCACTCCTGGGCGCGCTTGGCCACCTCGCCACCCTGCTCGGCCAGCAGGTCGCGCGCCTGGCGGCCGGTGCGGGGAGTACTGACGACCGCGATCACGGCACCGATCGCCGCGCCAAAGAGGAACCAGCCCAGATAACCCGCCGCGTCGCCCTTCTGGCTACTCATTGTCGTCTCCTTGCTGTCTGCGCAGGCGGTGAAAGAACACGTCGAGCCCGGTCTTGATGCCAGCGGCCACGCCCACGAGCTGGCCCGCCCGGGTCAGCCCGGCCACCGCGGAGACCACGCGTCCCAGCCCCTCGGACAGGTCCTGGGCCCGCTCGGCCATCGCGCCGATCCGAGCGACGTCGTCCCGAACCTCCTGGCTCGTCATCCGCACATCCTGCAGAAGATTCTGAACCTCGCCGATCAGCGGCCGCAACTCCTGCTCGGCGACAGCCAGCACGCGCTCGGCCCGCTCGCTGGCCCGCCTGACCGCGATCAGAGCCGGGACGAGGGCCACCGTGATGGCGACCGCGCACACGACGAGGGCGATCTCGGCCCACAGTTGCATGGGGTGGCGATTATCGGTGGATCACCGCTCGAAAGTCAATAAATTCATTGACTTGGTCATCATCCCCTCCCTATAATCCGCCGAACGTTCTCAACTTTGACGCGGGAGCCCGATGTCCCTCCAGGAGCGGTTCGACGAGCTTCACCGACGTGACGCCCAGGCCGAGGTCGGCGGGGGCGAGGACCGCGTTCGCCGCCAGCACAAGGCGGGCAAGAAGACGGCCCGCGAGCGGCTCGACCTCCTGCTCGACCCCGGCTCGTTCGTCGAGATCGACAAGTTCGTCGTGCACCAGAGCCACGACTTCAGTATGGCCGAGCAGCGGATTCCCGGCGACGGGGTCGTGACCGGCTCCGGGCGCATCCACGGGCGTCCCGTCTTCGTCTTCGCCCAGGACTTCACCGTCTTCGGGGGATCGCTCTCCGAGGCCTACGCCCGCAAGATCTGCAAGGTGATGGATCTGGCGATGAAGACGGGGGCGCCCATCGTCGGGCTCAACGATTCCGGCGGGGCCCGCATCCAGGAGGGGGTCGTCTCGTTGGCCGGGTACGCCGACATCTTTTTGCGCAACACGCTGGCGTCCGGCGTCGTCCCCCAGATCTCGGCGATCATGGGGCCCTGCGCCGGGGGCGCCGTCTACTCGCCGGCCATCACCGACTTCACGGTCATGGTCGAGGGCACTTCGTATATGTTCGTCACCGGCCCCGACGTCATCCGGGCGGTGACCCACGAGAACGTGTCCGCCGAGGAGCTGGGCGGCGCCACCACCCACCTCAGCACCTCCGGGGTGGCCCACTTCGCCACCGACAGCGAGGAGGAGTGCCTGGCCCTCATGCGCGAACTGCTCAGCTTCCTGCCCCAAAACAACATGGAGGAGCCCCCGCGGCGGCCGACGCGCGATCCTGTGGATCGCCGCGACGAGGCGCTGCAATCGATCGTGCCCGATCAGCCCGGCAAGCCGTACGACATGAAGGACATCCTCCGGGCGGTGCTGGACGACCGATATTTCTTCGAAGTCCAGGCCGGCTTCGCACCCAATATCATCGTGGGGTTCGGCCGGCTGGCCGGGCGTCCGGTGGGCGTCGTGGCCAACCAACCCACCCACCTGGCCGGTTGCCTCGATATCAACGCCTCGGTGAAGGGTGCGCGCTTCGTCCGCTTCTGTGACTGCTTCAACATCCCGCTGGTGACCTTCGAGGACGTCCCCGGCTTTCTGCCGGGGACGGCCCAGGAGTACGGCGGGATCATTCGGCACGGCGCCAAGCTGCTCTACGCCTTCTGCGAGGCGACGGTGCCCAAGCTGACGGTGATCACCCGCAAGGCGTACGGCGGCGCCTACTGCGTGATGTCCTCCAAGCACATCCGCGGCGACGTCAACCTGGCCTATCCCACCGCCGAGATCGCGGTCATGGGCCCGGAGGGCGCCGTGAACATCCTCTATCGCCGCGAGCTGGAGGAGGCGGCGGACTCGGCCGCGTTCCGGGAGGCCAAGATCCGCGAGTACCGCGAGAAGTTTGCCAATCCCTACGCCGCCGCCGAGCGGGGCTACGTCGACGAGATCATCCAGCCTCGGGACACGCGGGCGCGGCTCACCGCCGCGCTGGAGCTGATCCACACCAAGCGGGACGCCAACCCCCCCAAGAAGCACGGGAACATCCCACTATGAGCGAACGTGACCGGCAGCGCCCGGGCCTTTACACGACTTCCTGGGGCGCGCCGGTCAAGATCGTCTACGGTCCCGAACCGGGGCCCGTCGGCTCGGGCCAGGAGCCGGAGCGGCCGGGTGAGTTTCCCTATACCCGCGGCGTCCACCCCACCATGTACCGCGGGCGCCTGTGGACCATGCGGCAGTACGCCGGATTCGGCGCGGCGGCCGAGACCAACAAGCGCTACCGGTTCCTGCTCGAGCAAGGCCAGACCGGACTCAGCGTCGCCTTCGACCTGCCGACCCAGATGGGGCACGATCCGGACTCGCCGCTGGCCCACGGCGAGGTGGGCAAGGTAGGCGTGTCGATCGCCTCCATCGACGACATGACGGACCTCTTCGAGGGGATCCCGCTCGATCGGGTGTCCACCTCGATGACGATCAACGCCACGGCCTCGATCCTGCTGGCCCTGTACGTCGTGGTGGCCCGCCGGCAGGGGGTGGCCGCGGAGCGGCTGAGCGGCACCACGCAGAACGACATCCTCAAGGAGTACATCGCCCGCGGTACCTACATCTTTCCCCCCGGACCCTCGCTGCGGCTCGTCACCGACATGTTCGCCTACTGTCGGGACAGGGTGCCGCGCTGGAACACCATCTCGATCTCTGGCTACCACATGCGGGAGGCCGGGTGCACGGCCGTGCAAGAGGTCGCCTTCACCCTGGCCAACGCCATCGCCTACGTCGAGACGGCGCGCCGGGCCGGCCTGGCCATCGACGAGTTCGCCTCCCAGCTCTCCTTCTTCTTCAACGCGCACAACAATCTGATCGAGGAGGTCGCGAAGTTCCGGGCCGCCCGGAGGTTGTGGGCGCGTCTCATGCGTGACCGCTTCGGCGCCCGCGACCCGCGGTCCATGATGCTTCGCTTCCACGCTCAGACGGCGGGCAGCATGCTCACCGCCCAGCAACCCGAGAACAATATCGTCCGGGTCACCGTCCAGGCGCTGGCCGCCGTGCTCGGCGGCTGCCAGTCCCTGCACACGAACTCCATGGACGAGGCACTGGCCCTGCCCAGCGAGCGAGCGGTCCGCATCGCGCTCCGCACCCAGCAGATCCTGGCCTGGGAGTCGGGGGTGGCCGACACCATTGATCCGCTCGGCGGATCGTTCGCCGTCGAGCGGCTCACGGCGGAGATCGAGGCGGCGGCGGCGGCGTACATCGCCAAGATCGACGACCTGGGCGGCGCGGTGGCCGCCGTGCCCTTCATGCAGCGCGAGATCCAGGACGCCGCCTACGGTTACCAGCGCGAGGTCGAGGACAAGGCCCGCATCGTGGTGGGGGTGAACGAGTTCGTGACCGAGGAGGCCCCGCCCGCGAACCTCTTCCAGGTCGACCCCGGCGTCGGTCACGCCCTGGCCGAGCGGGTGAGCCGGCTCCGGTCCCAGCGGGACCCGGGCGCGGCGCTGCGCGCGCTCGACGCGCTGGAGCGGGGCGCCCGCGGGACCGACAACCTGGTGCCGCTCATCGTGGCGGCGGTCGACGCGGCGGTCACGCTGGGGGAGATCTGCGACCGGCTGCGCGGCGTCTTCGGCACCCACCAGCCGACGGTGGCGTTCTGATGACGCATTGGCTCGCCCCACGGGTGGCCCTGGCCCTCGTGATGCTGGGAGCGTGGCCGGCGGCGGCGGCCCTGGCCGACCGGGTGAGCGCCACCTTCGCCGACATGGCCGACGAGTTCATCAAGGTCGCCCAGCCCATGGAGGGCATGGTCGTCGCCGTCGAGGGAGAAGTGCTCTACCTGGATCTGCCCGAGCGCGCCGGAACGCGAGTGGGTCAGGAGCTCACGGTCTTCCGCCGCGGCGAGCCCTTCTACCACCCGTTCACCCACCGGGTCCTCGGGCGCCACGAGGACGTGCTGGGCTGGGCCCAGATCCGCGGCGTGGGTCAGCAGCTCTCGGAGGCGCTGTTCATCTCCCGGCCCGACGCGCCGAGCCCCCGGCCCGAGGACGGTGTGCGCATCAGTCGCGCCCGCGTGCGCATCGCCATTACGCCGGTTCTCGATCTGACCACGACGAAGGCCGACGTCCGGCGGGTCCCCTATCTCCTGGCCAGCGTCCTCGAGCGCTCCCGGCGTTTCCAGGTGGTCGACCCCCTGGCGGTGCATGACATGTTCGCCAGTGGCTCGGTACGCGTCGAGGAGGTGCTGGCCCGGCCCGAGCGGGCCGTGCGCATCGCCAAGAACCTCGAGGTCGCGGGCTGGCTGGTGCCTGTCCTGATCGAGCGGCGCGGCGTGATCTATCTCGACGTCACCTGGATCTCCGCCATCACCGGTACGGCCCTGCTGTCCCGGCGCCGACCCCTGGTGCCGGCCGGCAGTGCCGAGGAGCAGCGCTTCCCCTGGGAGCCCCGATCCGAGGACTGATCGTGTGCTATGGTGAGGGCGCCATGCGACCGTGGTTCGCGGTCGTCCTCGGGCTGGGCCTCGTCGCCGGGGGGTGCTCCTCGATGGGCAATGCGCTACGGACCCTCGCCGGCGTGCCCAGCGCGGGCGAGCCGTCGGCGCTCAAGTCGGCCGAGGCCCGTTGGCTCCTCATCAAGAACCCGCGGTACGGCGACGCGCCCAGCGAGCCCGAGTACGTGTGGGTCGAGGAGGACAAGATCCCCACCACCTTCACCACGCTGCTGCGTGGCAAGCGGGCCATCATCGCGCCGCCGGAAATCGTGGCCAAGTACGGGCCGCCGCCGGGGGGCGGCAAGATCAGCGCGCGGCAGGGCATGCC
>JBOHPP010000003.1:0-18920 GCA_050731755.1 Candidatus Rokuibacteriota bacterium
GCCGTCGACACGCGCTCGGTGCGCTCCATGGAGACCTCGCCCAGCGGGCGAGGCCGACTCTGGGCAGCGCCCGCCCGGCGGGCGGCCGCCGACGGCGGCGGGGCGCGCTCCTCGACCAGGATCACGAGCTCGCCGCCGGACCGCTTGCAGTCGGGGCAGGTCCCGGGCTTAGGGCTGGCGAAGCCGCACTGCTGGCAACGCCAGACGCTGCGCTCTCTCATTCCTTGCGGTCCCGGTCCTTGCCGCCGTCTTTGCCGAGGCCTCGGATGAGCGAGCGCAGCAGGAAGCTGCGCTGGACGCCGTCCAGGATGGTGACCAGCCGCTCGTACACGGTGGGATCCGCGATCAAGGCCCCCAGCGTGCCCTCCCCCTCATTGATCTTGACCGTGATGGCCTTGAGATTCGCGACGGCGATCTGCAGATCCTCGACGGCCAGCCGAATCCCGGCCCCGTCCTCGGTATCCTTGACAAGGCTGCCCAGCGTGCCGCGTCCGCCCGCCACCCGGTCGGAGACGTCGCGCAGGTTGCGGCTGACCACGCGCAGGTCATCGAGCACCGCCTTGTACTGGGGATCGAACAACAGCGCGGGCAGGATGCCCTCCTCGCCGGCCGGGCGCTCGGCCATGCGGCCGACGCGCTCCATGGCGGCTACGAACTTCCGGGCGGCGTCCGCCGATTGCGTCGACGTGAGGACACCGAGCGCGCCCTCTCCGCGCTGAGTCCGGTCGAGGAAGGCTTGGGTGCTGGCCAACACGTCGTTCAGGCGGCGCAAGGCAACCGGCTCCTCGTACACCAGAGCGTGGGCCCATCCCCGTCCCTTCTCCACCTCGGTGGCGATCCGCGCCAGCTGATCGGTGGCCCGGCGGGCCGAGGCGGTCGCCCCCGCGACGTCCTCGATGATCTTCGACCGATTGAAGCTCTCCGCGGTCTGCCGAAGGCTTTCGGCCAGCGCCGACACGTTCTTGACCGTCTCCGCGCTTCCGGAGAGGACGTGGGCGATGTCGGTCGGGTCCCGGGCCGCGATCGTCTCGCCGGGCTGGACCACCGGGGCCCCGGCGGTGCCGACAGTGATCTCCACGATGCGGTCGCCCAGGAGCCCTTGCGTCTCGATGCGGGCGACCGAGTCGCGCCGGATGCGATCGGTGTAGCGTTTGGTGATGTTGAGATCAATCCGCACCTTGCCGCCGGGCTGACTCGGCAGATGCACCCCGGCCACCCGGCCGATCTGCACGCCGGCCAGCCGCACGGTGGCGCCCTCGGCCAGCCCACCCACCTCCGTGAACTCAGCGTGGATCGTGTAGCGGGCCTCGAAGAGCCGGGTCCGAGCCCCGAGGGCGTAGATCATCCCCAGGAAGGCGGCGAGCGCCACCAGAACGAAGAGGCCTACCCGAAGCTTCAATCCCCGTTCCCGTCGCTCCTCCTGCATCCCCTCACCTCGCCTCGCCGGCCAGGAACGCCTGGACGGCCGCATCCGTTGATTCCAGCACCGCGTCGCGCGGGCCCAACGCGGCGAAGCGTCCGTCGATCAGCACCGCCACCCGATCGGCCACCGACCGCGTCAGCTCGAGGTCGTGGGTAACCACGACGGCAGTGTCGCACACGCCGGCGTGCACCTGGGAGATCAGCTCGGCGACGAGCCGGGCGTTGGTGGGGTCCAGGCC
This sequence comes from Candidatus Rokuibacteriota bacterium, assembly GCA_050731755.1. Classification (GTDB taxonomy): domain Bacteria; phylum Methylomirabilota; class Methylomirabilia; order Rokubacteriales; family CSP1-6; genus JBOHPP01. Next base: position 1,662 of record JBOHPP010000003.1, read on the forward strand.
CGCGGTGGGCTCGTCGAACAGCATCAACTCCGGCTCGCCGACGAGGGCCCGGGCGATCCCGACCCGCTTGCGCATGCCCCCGGACAGCTCGGCAGGCAGCAGCGGCAGGACGTCGCCGTTCAGGCCGACGAGCGACAGGAAGTGCACGACACGTTCACGGATTTCCCGCTCCCCTAATCTGGTGTGCTCGCGCAGGGGATAGGCGACGTTATCGAGCACGGTCAGCGAATCGAACAGGGCCGCCCCCTGGAACACGTAGCCGACGCGGCGACGGATGGGCAGGAGATCCTCCTCCGATAGCCGCTCGATGCTCCGGCCGAGCAGTCGGATTTGGCCCCGATCGGGACGGAGCAGCCCGGCGATCAGTCGGAGCAGCACGGTCTTGCCGGAGCCGCTGCCGCCCATCACGACGAAGGTCTCGCCCTTGGCCAGCTCGAGGGACACCCCGCGCAGCACCGGCGTGGCGTCGAACCCCTTCCAGACATCGCTGACCTCGATCGGCCCGGCGCCCACGCGCGCCTCACCAGAACAAAATGAGGAACAACTTGGTGAGGAAGAAGTCGGAGATGATCACGCCCATCGTCACGTGCACCACCGTCGCCGTGGTGGCCCGCCCCAACCCTTCGGTGCCGCCCTCGGTGCTGAGGCCGTTGTAGCAGCCGATCAACGTCACGATGGCCCCGAAAAACACGCTCTTGCCCACGCCCATCAGGAAGTCCTTGGGGACGACCCAATACGTCGTCGTGTTCCAGTAGGCCCACATGTCGGCGCCTCGCTCGAAGACCATGACCACCATGCCCCCGAGCACGCCCAGGGCATCGGCCAGCACCGTCAGCAGCGGGAAGACGATCAGCGCCGCCAGCATGCGGGGGACGATGAGCCGCTTGACGTAGTTGACGCCGAGGGTGCGCAGGGCGTCGATCTGCTCGGTCACCTTCATGGACCCGAGCTCGGCGGTGATCCCGGACGCGACCTTGCCTCCGACCAGAATCGCGGTGAGGACCGGACCCAGCTCTCTCATGATGGCCAGGGCCGTCAACGGCCCGACGTAGTTCTCGGCGCCGAAGCGGGCCATGTTCACCGCGCTCTGCAAGGCAAACACCATGCCGGTGAAGACGGCCGCGGTCAGGGCCACGCCGAGGGACCGGACGCCCATCGTCTCCACCTCGCGGATGACGTGCTGGAGGTAGGCCCGCGGCAGCGCCAGATTGCGGAGCACGCTGCCGCCGAGGAGGCCCAGGCCCCCGTACCACATCGCCGTCCGCCTGAAGTACGCGTCCATGCCTACTTCATGGTGAAGCTGTCGACGAAGCGGTCGAAGTCCCCGTGGCGATCGACAAAGACGTCGACCGGCGCAGCATAGATGAGGTCGTACACGCAGCGTGCGTCGGCCACGGTCAGCGTTTCGATCTGGACCACGGGGCCCGCCTCCGCGCCGCGCGCCTGGAGCACTGTGCGGGTTCCGGGCCGTCCGTCCACCGCGATCTCGTCACGCTCCACCACCGTGCGATCGCGCAGGCCGATGAGAAGCTGGCGGGTGAGCACCCCCGGCGGCCGGCGGGCGGCGCCGCCCGCGCAGTCGGCGTTCACGAGCATGCCGGCGCCACCGGCACGATGCCGGAGCTCGAGGTCGGCGCGGCTGGCCTCCACCACGCTCCAATCCGGGCCGGGAATCCGCACCCGGTAGCCTTTCGTCGAGTGGTACACGCCGTCGCTGATGCGCCGGCCGGCACAGCCCAGCAGCACAAGCCCGACCAGGGGTGCCAGGAGGCCCAGCGCCACCAGGCCCGGGCGGAGCGCGCTCACCCCGGGTCAAGCACTCGGCGCCGTGCGGGCCTGGTGCCGCCGGGCCAGCTCCTTGAGCACCTCGCGGAGCGGCAGCCCGCGCGCCCCGAGCAGGACCATGGTGTGGAACCAGAGATCCGCGACCTCCTCGATCACGCGCCGGTCCCCTTCGCCCCCCAGAGCCGCGGTGATGACCTCGCTCGCCTCTTCGCCGATCTTGCGCGCGATCGCCCCCTGCCCCTTGGTCAGGAGCTCCGCCACGTAGGAGCCGGGCGCCGGCTGGGTCCGGCGGACGTGGATGACGTTCTCGAGGCGCTCCAGCATGCCCCCCGCCGGGGAGCCCCCCTGAAGCGCGGAGAAGAAGCACGTGCGGTTGCCGGTGTGACAGGCGACACCCTCCTGGTGCACCTGTACCAACAGCGTGTCGCCGTCGCAGTCGGCGTAGACGCCCTGCACGTGCTGGCTGTGGCCGGAGGTCTCGCCTTTGCGCCAGAGCGCCGCCCGTGACCGCGACCAGAAGTGGGTGAGCCCCGTGTTCAGGGTCGCCTCCAGGGCCGGGCGATCCATCCAGGCGACCATCAACACCTCGCCCGTGTCCGCCTCCTGCACCACGGCCGGGATCAGCCCGCGCTCGTCGAACTTCAGGGCGTCGGGCGTCATGGCTCGAGCCTGACCTCCACGCCCCGGTCGTGGAGGTACCGCTTGGCCTCGGCCACGGTGTGGATGCCGAAGTGGAAGATGGACGCCGCCAGGACGGCGTCGGCCCGACCCTCCACCAGCCCTTCCCACAGATGCTCGAGCGATCCGGCGCCGCCCGACGCGATGACCGGCACCTCGACGGCCTCGGCCACCGCCCGCGTCAGCTCGAGGTCGTAGCCGTCCTTGGTGCCGTCGCGGTCCATGCTGGTCAGCAGGATCTCTCCCGCGCCGAGCCGGGCCGCCTCGCGGGCCCACCCCACGGCATCGGGACCAACAGGCCGGCGGCCACCGTGGGTGTACACGCCCCACCGGGCTGGGCCGGGACCGGGCTCGCGGCGGGCGTCGATGGCTACGACGATGCATTGGCTGCCGAAGCGTTCGGCCGCCTCGCGGACCAGGGTCGGCCGGTCGAGCGCTGCGGTGTTCAGCGAGACCTTGTCGGCTCCGGCGCGCAGGAGCGCGCGCACGTCCTCGATGCCGCGAATGCCGCCTCCGACCGTCACCGGCATGTAGACGCCCTCGGCCGTCCGCGCGACCACGTCGAGCATGATCCGGCGGTTCTCGTGCGAGGCGGTGATGTCGAGAAAGACCAGCTCGTCGGCGCCCTGAGCGTCGTAAGCCAGGGCCGCCGCCACCGGATCACCGGCGTCGCGCAGGTCGACGAAGCGCACGCCCTTGACCACGCGGCCGTCCTTGACGTCCAGACACGGGATGACGCGCTTGCTCAGCATCAGGCACCCACCGCGGCCACGGCCTGACCGAGATCGATCGCGCCGGTGTAGAGTGCACGCCCCACGACCACGCCGGCCACCCCGCGGATCGTGGCCAGGCGACGGAGGTCTTCGATGGAGGCCACGCCGCCCGAGGCGAGGATCGGCATGCTCATGGTCCTGGCCAAGGCTTCCGTGTCCTCGACGTTGGGCCCCCGCTCCGTCCCGTCGCGGCTGACGTCGGTATAGAGGAGGGCGGCCGCCCCGGCGCCCTGGGCCTGCCGCCCGAGATCGGCCACCGTCACGTCGGCCACTTCCGTCCAGCCCTTGACCGCCACGCGCGGGCCACGGCCATCGACCGCCACGATGACGCGGGCCGGATGGCGTCGGCACACCGCGGTCAGAAACGTCGGGTCGAGCGCCGCGCGCGTGCCCACCACCACCCATCGCGCGCCGGCTTCGAGCATCTCGTCGACCGCGCCCTCGTCGCGCAGGCCACCGCCCAACTGGACCGGCACCGGGGCGGCGGCCTCGATGATCCGGCGCAGCAGCGCCGTCTGTCTGGGGCCACCCAGGGCGCCGTCGAGGTCAACCACGTGGAGGCGCTCGGCCCCCAGATCGACCCAACGCTTGGCCATGGCGGCCGGGTCCTCGGCAAACACCGTCTCGGCCTCGGCGCGACCTTGTCGGAGACGGACGCACCGGCCCCGGCGGACGTCGATGGCGGGGATGACGATCATCCGCCGTCCTTGACGAGGGCCGCGAAGTTCTCGAGGAGGCGCAGTCCCCAACGCTGGCTCTTCTCAGGGTGGAACTGCGTGGCGAAGATGCGGCCACCCTCGATGGCCGCCGCAAACCGCACCCCATACTCGCACCATGCCGCGCGCAACCCGTTCGAGGCCTCGGAGACAACTGGATAATAGGAGTGGACGAAGTAGAAGTGCGCCCCATCCGGGACGCCGGCAAAGAGCCGGAGGCGGCCGGCGTGTTCCACCCGGTTCCAGCCCATGTGCGGCACCTTGAGACCGGGGGGAAACCGCCGGACGGCCCCCGGGATGACGTCCAGGCCCCGGCCTTGGCCGAACTCCTCGCTCGAAGAGAAGAGAAGCTGGTAGCCGAGGCAGATGCCGAGGAACGGGCGCTGCCCATCGAGCGCGCGGCGCAGGGCCGGCAAGAGCCCGAGCGAATCGAGGTTCGCCATGGCGTCGTGGAAAGCGCCATCACCGGGCAACACGATGGCCTCGGCCTCGTCGACCATCCTTGGATCCTGGGTCACCCGCGCCGGCACGCCGAGCCGGCCGAAGGCCTTCTCCACCGAGCCGAGGTTCCCCCGGCCATAGTCGATGACAGCAATCACAGGCGGCCCTTCGTCGAAGGTACCTGGTCGGCGATGCGCGGATTGATCCGGGTCGCCTCGGCCAGCGCCCGCCCCACCGCCTTGAACACCGCCTCGGTGATGTGGTGCAGGTTGTGGCCATAATGCATGGTGACGTGCAGCGTGATCTCCGCGTTGAAGGCGAAGGCGCGGAAGAACTCCTGGAGCATATCGAGGTCGAAGTTCGCCACCCGCGTCCGCGCCACCGGCACGTTGAAGACGAGGAACGGCCGGCCCGAGATGTCGACGGCGGCGGAGATGAGCGCTTCGTCCATGGGGACCCAGGCGGCGCCATAGCGCACGATCCCCTTGCGGTCGCCGAGCGCTTCCCGCAGCGCCTGGCCCAGGACGATGCCGACGTCCTCCACGGTGTGGTGGATGTCGACCTCCACGTCGCCGGTGGCCTCCACCGCGAGGTCCAGCAGCCCATGCTGGGACCACGCCTGCAGCATGTGGCTGAAGAAGGGGATGGGCGTAGCCACCTTGGCGCTCCCCGTTCCATCCACGTTGAGCACGATCGCGACCTCGGTCTCCTTCGTCTTGCGCTCCACGCGAGCCTGGCGCGGCGCTGGACTCATCGGGCCTCCCCTTTGAGGCGGATCTCAGCGGCGGCCCGGTGGCCGCCCAAACCTTCGATGTCCGCCAGTCTCCTCAGATGGGGCAGCGCCGCGCGGAGGCCGGCGCTCGAGTATTCGACGACGCTCGTGCGCTTGAGGAAGTCCTCCACCCCCAGCGGCGACGAGAAACGGGCGGTGCCGGCCGTCGGCAGCACGTGACTGGGACCGGCCACGTAATCGCCCACCGCCTCCGGGGTCTGTCCGCCCACGAACACCGCTCCCGCGTGGCGCACGCGAGGCAGTAAGACCTGGGGCACGCGCACCAGCAGCTCGAGGTGCTCGGGAGCCAGGCGGTTGGCCAGTTCCACGGCGTCTTCGAGCGAGGCGACCAGGACGAGAGCGCCGTTGGCCCGCACCGCGTCGGCGGCGACCGCTCGCCGCTCGAGGCCCGCCAGCTGGCGCTCCAGGGCCCGGGCCACGCGGGGCGCGAGGTCCGAAGCGTCGGTGACCAGCACCGCCCGGGCCATCGGGTCATGCTCGGCCTGGGCCAGCAGGTCGGCGGCAATCCACTCCGGATCGGCGCCGGCGTCGGCGATTACCAACACTTCGCTGGGTCCCGCCACCATGTCGATGCCGACCTCGCCGAAGACCCGGCTCTTGGCCAGCGCCACGTAGATATTGCCCGGGCCCACAATCTTGTCCACGCGGCGGATGGTGGCGGTCCCATAGGCCAGGGCACCGATGGCCTGAGCTCCGCCGATCCGCCAGCCCTCGGTGACGCCAGTGATCTTCGCCGCGGCCAGCACCGTCTGGTTCACCCGGCCATCCGGTCCGGGCGGTGTGACCAGCGCGATCTCGGCGACCCCGGCCACCCTCGCCGGCACCGCCGTCATCAACACGGTGGACGGGTAGGCCGCCCGGCCTCCGGGGACATAGACGCCCACCCGGTCGAGCGGGCGTATCTCCTGGCCGAGGACGGAGCCATGCTCGTCGGTCGTCCGCCAGGCCTTGGGCAGCGCCGCTGCGTGATAGCGCTCGATCCGCTCGGCTGCGTAGGCCAGAGCGCTCCGCACCGCCGGGTCCAGCGCACGCTCGGCGGCCTCGAAATCGCCCGGAGGAATCGCCAGGACCCGCGCCGTGCCGGCGGCGAAGCCATCGAAGCGTTCCGTCAGCTCGAGCAGCGCGGCATCGCCGCCATCGCGCACGGCGGCGAGGATGTCGTCGACGGCCTGCCGGATCTTGGGATCCACGGCGGCCGGTGGGCGGTCGAGCTCAGCCACCACCGAATCGAGCCCGAGGGCGCGGGCATCCAGGATCCGGATCATTGTAGCGAGGTCCGCGAGGCCGGCGTGAGCCGCGGGTGCCCTGTTCGAGGTACGTAGGGCTTCGTGGCTTTAGACCGATTGTTCATCTCGATCCCTGCCGCAATGGCCTGATCGGGGCGTGTAGGGCTGCACCCCCTGAACCGAGTGTTCATCTGGATCCCCGGGGCGTCACCCGCGCTCGCATCTCGTCGAGCAATCCGGTGACGGCGGCGTACTCGGTCTTCATGGAAGCCCGGTTGACGATGACGCGGGCGGTGGAGGCCGCGATCTCGGCCACCTCGACGAGCCCATTCACCCGCAGAGTCTCTCCCGACTGCACGAGGTCCACGATGCGATCGGCCAGCCCCACGAGCGGCGCCAGCTCGATGGAGCCGTCCAGGCGCACGATTTCCACCTGCACCCCGCGCTGGGAGAAATAGCGCTCGGTCATCCGCGGATACTTCGTGGCCACCCGCACCCAGGACCACTTGGCCGGATCGTCGCGCTCCCACAACTCGCGCGGCTCGGCCACCACGAGCCGGCAGAAGCCGAACCCCAGGTCGAGCGGCTCGTAAACGTCCGGCTCCTGCTCGAGCAGGATGTCCTTGCCCACGATCCCGAGATCCGCGGCGCCGTAGGTGACGTAGGCCGGGATGTCCGCCGGCTTGAGGACGAGGAGCTTGAGGCCGCGATCGGGATCGGTGAAGATCAGCCGCCTCGACTCGGCATCGACGCCATCCACGCCCAGGTCACGCAGCAGCGCGAGGGCGCCGTCGAGCAGCCGGCCCTTGGGCAGGGCGATCGTCAGCCGTTCCTTCACGACCGTCGCTCGATGCGAGCGCCCAGCCCGGCCAGCTTCGTCTCCAGGCGCTCGTAGCCGCGATCGAGGTGGTAGACGCGGGACACCTGCGTCTGGCCACGAGCGGCCAGGCCGGCCAGGACGAGGGCGGCCGACGCGCGGAGGTCGGAGGCCATCACGGGCGCTCCCTGGTAGGACGGCACGCCGCGGATGATCGCCGTGGACCCCTCCGTCTCGATCCGGGCGCCCATGCGGGTCAGCTCGGCGGCGTGCATGAAACGGTTCTCGAAGATCGTCTCGGTCACCCGCGACTGGCCATCGGCCAGACCGAGCAGGGTCATCAGCTGCGCCTGCATGTCGGTGGGAAAGCCGGGAAACGGGCTCGTGGTTACGTCGGCGGGGCGGGGCCGCTCGGGCCCTCGGACGCGCACCCGATCCGATCCCACTTCGAGCATCACCCCGCATTCCTCCAGCTTGGCCAGGATCGCGGTGACGTGGTCGGGCACGAGCCCGGTCACGATGACGTCGCCTCCAGTGATGGCCCCGGCCACGATCAGCGTTCCCGCCTCGATGCGATCGGGGACCACGGTGTGGGTCGCCCCACCCAGCTCCGACACGCCCTGGATCTCGATCCGGGCGGTGCCGGCGCCCTCGACCTGGGCCCCCATCGCGTTCAGCAGGCGGGCAAGGTCTCCGACTTCCGGCTCGCGCGCCGCGTTCTCGATGATGGTGGTTCCCTGGGCCAGCGCCGCCGCCATCATGAGGTTCTCGGTGCCGGTGACGGTCACCAGATCGGTGGCGATCCGCGCGCCCTTGAGACGGCTGGCCCGCGCGACGACGTAGCCATTCTCGATGGCGATCTCGGCCCCCAGTCGGGCCAGCCCCTTGAGATGCTGATCGATGGGCCTCACCCCGATGGCGCAGCCGCCCGGCAACGCCACCCGTGCCGAGCCGTGGCGGGCGACCAGCGGCCCCAGCACGAGCACCGAGGCACGCATCGTGGAGACCAGCTCGTAGGCCGCGACGTCGTTGGTGACGCGCGGCACCTGGACCCGAGCCTGGTGTCCCTGGCGCTCGACCTGCGCCCCCAGGGTCTCGAGCAGGCGCCCCATCGTCCGGACGTCCTGCAGGTCGGGGACGTTGGTGAAGACGAGGGGCTCCGACGTCAGCAGCCCGGCGGTGAGCGCGGGCAGCGCCGCGTTCTTCGCCGCGCTGACCGCGACGGATCCCGTCAGGGGGACTCCCCCCTGGATGATCAGGCGGGCTGGCATAACACGAGCTCCGGCGACTGATGGCTCAACTGTTGGGCACGTCTCCACGGGTACGGGCGTGGCGAAAACAACCGGGCCGCGACGAAACGCTCCACGCCGGCCAGGTCCGCCCGTGTGGCCACATCGACGAAGCCGGCCCCACGTAGCAGGCAGACGGCGGCCGCGACTTGGCCGCCGCCGGCCGTCTCCAGAACGAGCGCCCCCCCCGGTGCCAGCCACGCCGGCGCCTCCGCCACGATGCGGCGAATCAGGTGAAGCCCATCAGCTCCGCCGTCGAGCGCCAGCCGCGGCTCCCAGGTCGTGACCTCCGGAGTCAGACCGGCCAGTACCATCGTCGGCAGGTACGGTGGGTTGGCGACGATCAGGTCCGCCCACATCCGGCCGAGCACCGAGAACAGGTCGGAGACGGCGACAGTGATCCGCGAGCGCAGGCCGAGCGCCGTGACATTCCGTACCGCGATGCTCACCGCGGCCGGGGACGCATCGACGGCGACGACCTGGAGATCGGGGCGCTCGGCGGCCAGGGCGCAGGCGATGCACCCGGAGCCCGTGCCCAGGTCGATGGCGAGAGGCGCATGGCCACCGGGACGTGGCAGCAATGCCAGTGCCCACTCGACGAGTTGCTCCGTCTCCGGACGCGGCACCATCACGTCAGCGGTCAGGGTCAGGCGGAGCCCGTGGAATTCCTCCCAGCCAAGGATCTGCTGGAGCGGCTCGCGCTGAGCCCGGCGGTCAACGGCTTCCCGGAATTGGCGCGCAAGCGGCTCCGACAGGTCGCCGTCGAGACGGGCCAGGGTCTCGGCGCGACGGACCCCGAGCACGCCGGCCAGGAGCCACTCGGCATCGATCCGAGCGGTCTCGATGCCGGCCGCCGCCAGGCGGCTGGTCGCCGCTTCGAGGACGGAACGAGCGGCGGCGGGCCTCGGCGCGCTCACTGCGTCACCCGCTCGAGGCGCTCGGCGTGCTCGGCCGCCGCCAGCGCGTCGACGATCTCGTCGAGGTCGCCCTCGAGCACGTCGGCGAGACGGTGCAGGGTCAGCCCGATCCGGTGGTCGGTCACGCGCGCTTGGGGGAAGTTGTACGTGCGGATGCGCTCGCTCCGCTCGCCCGTGCCGACCTGGCTGCGGCGGTCGGCGGCGATGGCCGCCTGCTGCTCCTGCTGGGCGCGTTCGAGCAGGCGGGCCTTGAGCACTCTCAAGGCCTTCGCGCGGTTCTTAAGCTGCGAGCGCTCGTCCTGGCAGGTCACCACCAGTCCGGTGGGCAGGTGGGTGATCCGCACCGCGGAGTCCGTCGTGTTGACGCCCTGGCCGCCGGGCCCGGAGGAGCGATAGACGTCGATCTTGAGATCCTTCTCGTCGACTTTGACCTCGACGTCCTCGGCCTCCAGGAGCACCGCCACGGTGACAGTGGAGGTGTGGATGCGTCCGGCCGACTCCGTCACCGGCACGCGCTGCACGCGGTGAACGCCTCGCTCGTACTTGAGCCGGCTCCAGGCCCCTCGGCCCTGGATGAACAGGATAATCTCCTTCAGACCGCCCGGACCGGTGGGGCTGGCGTCCATGACCTCGACCTTCCATCGCTGGCGCTCGGCGTACTTGGTGTACATGCGGGCGAGGTTGGCCGCGAAGAGTGCGGCCTCGTCGCCGCCGGCCCCCGCTCGGATTTCCACGAAGACGTTCTTGTCGTGGTTGGGGTCGCGAGGGACGAGCAGCCGCTTGAACTCCGTCTCCAGGGCCGTCTGCTTTTGGCCGAGCTCGCTGATCTCGGCCTGGGCCAGCTCCTGTAGCTCAGGGTCGCCGGTTTCGCCGAGCAGGTGCCGGGCTTCGCCCAGCCGGCGGAGCACCTCCCGATACTCGCGGAAGCGCTCGACGACCTCGACCGTCTCGGCGTGCTCCTTGCGCAGACGAGCGGATTCCACGGGGTTGGCGTAGACGCGGGGGTCGGCCAGCTCGCGGGCCAGCGCCTCGGAGCGCTCCTCGATCTGCCGGAGCCTGTCAAACAGCATCGTGGATCACCCGGGGAGCCCCGGCCCGGCCGGACGGCTCAGCTCGGGGACGTGGTCTGACGCTTGTACTTCCGCTGGAACCGCTCCACCCGCCCCGCCGTGTCGACGATCTTCTGCTTGCCGGTGTAGAAGGGGTGGCACTTCGAGCAGATCTCCACCCGGATCTCCCGCCGAGTGGAGCGGGTGTGGACGACTTCCCCGCAGGCGCAGGCGATGGTGGTGTCGACGTATTCGGGATGAATGCCAGCCTTCACGGCCTACCTCCTTGAACGACCAAGCATACCATCCCCCCGAAAAATCGCCAAAACCCCGGGGACTTGGGCCGGTTCGAGCGCGGGCCTCCCCCCCCGCGTAACCCTCCCAGGGGAGGGTTAGCCCATCGTGTGCATCGAGGCCAGGAACTCCTTGTTCGACCGGGTGAGCTTGAGCTTGTCGAGCAGCAACTCCATCCCTTCCACCGGATTGAGCTGGCTCAAGGCCTTGCGGAGAAGCCACACCTTCTGGAGCTCGTCCTTCTCGAGCAGCAGCTCCTCTTTGCGGGTACCCGACTGCTCGATGTTGATGGTCGGGAAGATGCGCTTGTCCATGAGGCGGCGGTCCAGGTGGACTTCCATGTTGCCGGTGCCTTTGAACTCTTCGAAGATCACGTCGTCCATCCGGCTGCCGGTGTCCACGATCGCCGTGGCCATGATCGTCAGCGAGCCGCCTTCCTCCACGTTGCGGGCGGTGGCGAAGAACCGCCGCGGGCGCTGGAGCGCGTTGGCGTCGAGGCCGCCCGAGAGCACCTTGCCCGAGGACGGAATGATCGCGTTGTGGGCGCGGGCGAATCGCGTGAGGGAGTCCAGCAAGATGACGACATCGCGCTTGTGCTCCACCAGGCGCTTCGCCTTCTCGATCACCATGTCGGCCACCTGGACGTGGCGCTGGGGCGGCTCGTCGAAGGTGGAGGAGATGACCTCGCCGCGCACCGATCGCCGCATATCGGTCACCTCTTCGGGCCGCTCGTCGATGAGCAGCACGATGAGGTAGACCTCGGGATGGTTCTTGGCGATGGCGTGCGCGATGGCCTGCAGCATCATGGTCTTGCCGGTTCGGGGCGCCGCCACGATCAGGCCACGCTGGCCCTTGCCGATGGGCGTCAGCAGGTCCATCACCCGAGTGGTCAGGTTCTCGGGATCGTACTCCAGGCGCAGCCGCTCCATGGGGTAGAGCGGCGTGAGGTTGTCGAAGAAGATCTTGTCCCGCGCCTGCTCGGGCCCCTCGAAGTTGATGGCCTCCACCTTGAGCAGGGCGAAGTAGCGCTCGGAGTCCTTGGGCGGGCGCACCTGGCCGGAGATGGTGTCGCCCGTGCGGAGGTCGAATCGGCGAATCTGCGACGGCGACACGTAGATGTCGTCGGGACCGGGCAGGTAATTGTAGTCGGGAGCGCGGAGGAACCCGAACCCGTCGGGCAGGACTTCCAGGACGCCCTCGGCGTAGATCAGGCCATCCTTCTCGGCTTGAGCCTGCAGGAGCTTGAAGATCAGCTCCTGTTTGCGCAGACCGCCCGTGTTCTGCACGTTCATCTCGCGGGCGATCGCGTTCAGGTCGGCGATCGTCTTTTCCTTCAGCTCGGAGAGGTTGAGTCCTCCGGCGGGTTGGTTCGCTTCCGTCGTCGGATTTTCCTGGGCTCGGTCTCGGCGGGCGCTCATTCAAACGGCTCCGGGCGCGGCGTTCGCTGCCGCCTTGAGGTTACTGGTTCGGCATTCGAAGGGTTTACGGGGTTGGCCTGTCAACTGCTCGTTTATGCTCGCATCCGGTCGCGTATTTGTCAACGAGTTTCTTCACATCCGGACCTCGATGACCGCCCGCTGCTTGATCTCCTTGAGCCAGGCCTCCAGTCGGGCCTCGTATTTCTGGCGGAAGAGGATGTCGCGCACTTGCTGTCGGGCTCGCTGAACTGCCTCGCCCTCCAGCGTCTCCTTCTCCTCCAGCCGAAAGAGGTGGTAGCCGAGCGGGGACCGGTACGGCCTCGAGATCTCCCCCACCCCGAGACTCAGGATCTGACTCTCGATCTCGGGCGCCAGCTCGCCCCGCTTCAACGTGCCGAGGTCGCCCCCGGCCCGCGCGCTGGCGTCCTTCGAGTGCTGCCGGGCCAGCTCGGCGAAGTCGGCCTCGGCCACCAGCTGCTCGCGGACCAGCTCGGTCCGGATGCGCGCGCCCTCCCAGGCGCTGTCGGAGTCGCCTGCCGGCGGTATCAAGATATGGCGCGCGTGGTAGGTGAGCCCGGTCTCGAGCTTCTGCCGGTTCTCGGCGAGGTAACGGTCGATCTCGGTCTCGGTCACCGAGATCCGCAGCGTCACCTTGCGGCGGATGACCTTGCTGATGCGGATGCTCTCCCGCACGCGCTTCTTCACCGGATCCATGCTGACGCCCTGCTCCTTGAGCATCGCCTCGACGTCAGCCTTGCTGGCGGCTCCGAAACGCTTCATCCGCTCGATCAGCTCCTCATCGACCTCGCTGTCCTCCACGGCGATTCGCTCCCGGTCCGCCTCCTGGAGCTGGAGCCGGGTGTCGATCAGCCGCGTCAGGAACTGGCGGCTCAGCTCGTGGTCCGACACCGCCAGCCGCCCTCGATTCTCCTGGCGGAAGCCGGCGATGGCCTCCTGCACCTCGCCCAGGGTGATGGCGTCGTTGTTCACGACCGCCACCACGCGGTCCACGACGTCGTCGGAGGGCTCCAGCGCGACGGGCCGGGGCGTCTGGGGCCGCTGCTCAGCGGTGGGGAGCGGACGGGCCGCCGGGCCGTCGGACTCCGTGCGCCCGCCGAACGGCAGCGCGCAGCCGCCCAGGGTGGCCACCAGCGCGAGGCCGGCCAGCGCGCGCGTCATGCGCGGGCCAGGTCGGCCAGCAGGCCGAGCAGGGAATCACGCACGCCGGGCCAGGCCCCCCGCTCGATCCGGGCCTCCAGGGTGAACTCGCGCTTCATGGCCAGACGCCCCCGGCTCCGGGCCACGGCGCCCACGACGCGCCGCGGATCCAGCGGAGTCGACGGCACGAAGGTGAGGAGCGCACGCCCCTCGCCGGCCTCGATCCGCTCGATCCCCAGGGGGCGGGCAGCCACCCGCACTCGCACGATGTCGAGGAGATGCGCGGCCTCTTCGGGCAGGGGGCCGAACCGGTCCTCCAGCTCGGCGCGCAGATCGGCGACGTCGCTCTCCGTGCGGGCGCCGGTGAAGCGCTTGTAGAGCGCCAGGCGCTGGTTGACCTCGGGAACATAGTCCTCCGGCAAGAACCCCTCGACGTCCACGCTGATGACCGGCTCGACGGTCGTGACTCTCGGTTCGCCCTTCAATTCTTGCACGGCCTCGGCCAGGAGCTTCGAATAAAGATCGAAGCCCACGGCGGCGATGTGGCCGTGCTGCTCAGCGCCCAGCAGGTTGCCGGCGCCGCGGATCTCCAGGTCCCGGAGGGCCAGGGTGAAGCCCGAGCCGAGCTCGGTCAGCTCCTGGAGCACCCGCAGCCGGCGCTGGGCCTGCTCGTCGAGGCGCCCGTCGGCCGGGATCAGGAGATAGCAGTAGGCCTGCTGGCGCTCGCGGCCCACGCGGCCGCGGAGCTGGTAGAGCTGGGCGAGGCCGAAGCGGTCGGCCCGGTTGACGATGATCGTGTTGGAGGCGGGGATGTCGAGCCCCGACTCGATGATGGCCGTGGAGACCAGAACGTCGGCCTGGCCGCTCACGAACTTCACCATCGCCGCTTCCAGCTCGCGCTCCCGCATCTGGCCATGAGCCAGCACCAGGCGGGCGTCGGGCACGAGCTCCTGCAGCAGGCGGGCCATCGAGGGCACCGACTGGATGCGGTTGTGGACGAAGAAGACCTGACCGCCGCGCTGGAGTTCCCGTTCGATGGCTTCCCGGATGACGGCCTTGGAGAAGCGGCGGATCATCGTGTCCACCGGCAGTCGATCCAGCGGGGGCGTCTCGATCACCGACATGTCACGCACGCCTGAGAGCGACATGTAGAGCGTCCGGGGGATGGGCGTGGCCGTGAGCGCCAGCACGTCCACGGCGGCCCGAAACTGCTTGAGCCGTTCCTTGTGGGCGACCCCGAAGCGGTGCTCCTCGTCGACGATGAGCAGGCCGAGGTTCTTGAAGGCCACATCCTTGGAGAGCAGTCGGTGGGTGCCAATCACCACATCCACCGGGCCGGCGCGCAGCCCTTCCACCACCGCCTTCTGCTCGGCGGGCGAGCGGAAGCGCGAGAGCAACTCGACCCGGACCGGAAACGGCGCGAAGCGATCCACGAACGTCGTCCAGTGCTGCTGGGCCAGAACGGTCGTGGGCACGAGCACGGCCACCTGCTGGCCGTCGGCCACCGCCTTGAACGCCGCCCGGAGGGCCACCTCGGTTTTGCCGTAGCCGACGTCGCCGGCGACCAGGCGGTCCATGGGCCGGGGCGTTTCCATGTCCCGCTTGGCGTCGACGATGGCGCGGAGCTGATCAGGCGTCTCCTCGAACCGGAACGCCGCCTCGAACTCCCGTTGCCACGGCGAGTCGGGCGAGAAGGCATGGCCTTCAGCGACGGCGCGGCGCGCGTAGAGCTTGAGCAGTTCCTCGGCCATCTCGCGCAGGGCCGCCCGCACCGACTCCTTCACGCGCTGCCAGGAAGCGCCGCCCAGACGGTCCAGCCGCGCAGCCCCGGCATCGCCCCCCAGATACTTCGAGATCAGGTCCAGACGCTCGACCGGGACATAGAGCTGGTTGCCCTCGGCGTACTCGAGCAGGAGGAAGTCGCCCTCGCGGTCGCCGACCCGCATGGTCTTGAGGCCCAGGTACCGCCCGATGCCGTGGTCCTCGTGGACCACGAGATCCTCGACGCCGAGGTCGGTGAAGGCGGTGATGGCGGAGCCCCGCTGGTACTTCGGCCGGCGCAGTAGCCGCCGGCGGGCTCCGAAGACCTCGGCTTCGGTGAGGACGATCATGCCGAGCGCGGGAATGGAGAACCCGCTCGAGCATTCGCCCACGACGATGGCGAGGGCCTCGGCCCCCTCCAGCGTCGCCGCCTCCACGGCCTCGAGGTCGTGCTCGGCGAGGATCTGACGGAGGTGCCCGGCCTGGGCGGCATCGGCGGCGACCAGGCGCATCCGGAACCCCTCACTGCGCCACCGACCCAGCTCCTCGGCCAGCTGCGTAAAGCGACCCGAGTAGCCCGGGACGGCGTGGGTCTCCAGCGTGACCTCCCCGGGGCCGCCAGCCCCGGCCACCAGCTGGAGCTCGATCCGGGTCCGAGGCCCGAGCCGCTCGCCCAGCGGCGGCCGGTCGGGCGCCGCCTCGGGCACGTCCTCCAGCAGGCGCGGCGAGTCGATCACCACCGGCGCGACGGCCGGCAGGTAGTCGAGGAAGTCGACGGTGATGCCGCCGGGTGCGTCGAGGGGCAGGACGACCAGCTCGTCGAGCACCTTCTGCGAGCGCTGTGAGGACGGATCGAACAGGCGGATCGACTCGATGTCGTCGCCGAAGAACTCGATCCGGGCCGGAGAAGGATGGGTCGGGGCGTACACGTCCACGATGCCGCCGCGGACACTCCACTGACCGACCTCCAGCACGGTGTCGACGCGCTCGTAGCCCGCGTGGTCCACCGCTTCCTCCAGCAGCTCCCGGTCGAGGCTGTCGCCCACGGTGAATCTCAAAGTTCCGGCACCGAAGGCGGTCGGCGTCGGCAGTGGGACATCGAGGGCGGCGGGGGTCGCCACGACCACGAGCGGCTCGCCGGCCAGCAAGCGACGGCAGATCAGCGCCCGCTCCGCGTCGGCTTCGCGCTGCCGCCCGCCACGCCAGAGCCGGGGTTCACGCTCGGGAAACTCGGCGGCGGGGGCGCCGAAGAAGCGCAGATCCTGGGCCCACTGGCGCGCCTCGGACAGCGACGCGGCCAGAACGAGAGCGGGGCGGGGATGGGCCTGGAGCAGCTCGGCGATGGCCAGCGCCCGGGCGGCACCGGTGAGGCCGGCCACGCGCAGACAGGGGTCCCCCTCGGCAAAGGCCTTCGCCAGCGCTTCGAACGGGGCCCACTGCCTCAACATTCTTGAGTCGCTACTACCCTACCGTGATCCCTTCGCGAGGTAAAACGACAGCGTCTCCAGCTCGATCGAGAGATCGACGTCCTTCAAGCGCACGTCCCGTGGTACCCGGATGCGAGCGGGAGCGAAGTTGAGCACAGCCTTGATGCCGGCGGCCACGAGCTGGTCGCTCACCACCTGCGCGGCGTCCGCGGGCACGGCCACGATCGCGATCTGCATGGAGCGGGCCCGCACCTCGTGGGCCAGATCGCGGATGGGCAGGATCGGCACCCCGTCCACCTCCCGGTGGTACTTGCCCGGGTCGTCGTCGAAGATCGCGGCGATCCGGAACCCTTGACGGGCAAACCCCTTGTAGTGGAAGAGGGCCGAGCCGAGGTTGCCGAAGCCCACCAGGGCCACCGGCCACTCGTGGTCGAGGCCCAGGATCCGCTGCAGCTCAGCCTTGAGCCCCGAGACGTAGTAGCCGATCCCCCGCACGCCGAACTCGCCGAAGTAGGCCAGGTCTTTGCGGACCTGCGCCGAGTTGAGGTTGAAGCGCTCGGCCAGCTCCTGCGAGGAGATCGTCTTGACGCCGTCCTCCTCGAGCTGCAAGAGGCAGCGCGTGTACACCGAGAGACGGCGGATCGTCATCTCGGGGATCTTCGGGGGCCGGTAGGCGGAGCGTCGGGGCATCCGGGGTGCGCGGCGGCGGGCGCCGGG
>JBOHPP010000004.1:0-11116 GCA_050731755.1 Candidatus Rokuibacteriota bacterium
CTCGGGCTGTTCATCTCCGCCCAGATCGTGCAGGAGCACAAGGGGCAGATCCTGCTCGCCAGCGAGGTAGGCTCGGGCACCGCCTTCCGGGTGCTGCTGCCGGCAGTGAGCCAAGCGGCGTGATGGCCACCCCGGCCGTGCTCGTGGCCGACGATGACCCGGTCGCCCGGGATCTGCTGGTCGAGGTGCTGGCCCGCGAGGGCTATCGAGCGCGCGCGGCCGCCGGCGGCCAGGAGTGTGTGCGGCTGGCCGAAGGCGAGCCGTTCGATCTGGCGCTGGTCGATCTCCGCATGCCCGACGTCGACGGCCTGGCCGTTCTCAAGCAGTTGGCCGCCCTGGCGCCGCCGGTCCCCGTTGTCATCCTCACGGCGTTCGTGACAATCGAGACCGCCATAGAGGCCATCCGCGCCGGCGCCTACGACTATCTCTCCAAGCCCTTCCGCATCGACGAGATCAAGATGGTGGTGGGCCGGGCTCTGGAGGCCCAGCGCCTGGTGCGCGAGAACCTCCGGTACCGCCAGGAGCTGCAGGAGCGATATCGCCCGGAGAACCTCGTGGGGCAGTCCGCCGACATAGTGGCCATCTACAAGCTCGTGGCGCGGGTGGCCGCGCTGGAGACGACGGTGCTCATCCAGGGCGAGACCGGCACGGGCAAGGAGGTCGTGGCCCGGGCCATCCACTACGCGAGCCCGCGGGCCAAGCGTCCCCTGGTCGTGATCGACTGCACAGCGCTGCCGGAGACACTCTTCGAGTCGGAGCTGTTCGGCCACGAGCGCGGCGCGTTCACCGGCGCGACGCAGAGCCGCCGGGGGCTGCTGGAGACGGCCGACGGCAGTACCTGCTTCTTCGATGAGATCGCCGAACTGTCACCGCCGCTCCAGGCCAAGCTGCTCCGGGTGCTGCAGGACCACGTCATCCGCCGCGTGGGCGGCAACGAGCCGATTCCCGTGAACATCCGGGTCATCGCCGCGACGAACCGGGACCTCAAGAAGCGCGTGGAGGAAGGCCGATTCCGCGAGGACCTCTACTACCGCCTTAACGTGGTCTCGCTGCGGGTTCCTTCGCTACGGGAGCGGCCCGAGGACGTGCCGCTCTTGGCCCAGCACTTCGTGCGGAAGTACGCGGCGGCCACCGGCAAGCCAGTCACCGGGCTGGCCCGCGAGGCGCTGGCCCGGCTCGCGCAGCACGACTGGCCGGGCAACGTCCGCGAGCTCGAGCACGCCGTCGAGCGGGCGGTGGCCCTCGCGTCGGCCGAGCTGATCCTCCCCGAGGACCTGCCGCCCGAGCTCAGCGGCGCCTCCCCGGCGCTGCCCCGGTTGTCCGGGCGGCGGATGACGCTGGAGGAGGTCAAGCGCTGGTACGTGGACGCGGTGCTGGAGGAGACTGGGGGGAACAAGCTCCGGGCCGCCGAGATCTTGGGAATCGACCGGCGCACGCTGTACCGTATGCTGGAGCGCGAAGAGTCGGAGGAGGACGAGTGAAGCGCGTCCTGCTGGTCGCCGCCTCGGTGCTGAGCGCCGCCGCGTGCGCCCCGGTCGCCCCGGTCAACGATCGCGGCGACATTTTGCGGCGGATCGTGCCGTCGACGGTGCAGCTCCGGGCCGAGGGGGCGAACGGAGTACGCCACGCCGGCTCCGGTGTCGTCGTCGCCTCGGACGCGGCCTCGCGGCGAAGTTGGATCGTGACGACCCTGCACCTGCTCGGATCCACGGGCGACTCGCTGGTCTACGTGAGCCCCACCGCACGCGCCTCCCGCCTCAAAGGCGTGGTGGCCGCCCGCAACGCCGACACCGATCTGGCCCTGATCGTCGTCGAGGGCGTCGTCTTGGAGCCGGTCGCCATCAAGGAGACGACTCGCCTCGGGGAGGACGTATGGGTGGTCGGGTTCCCGTGGGGTCGCCGCATGACGGTGGTGAGCGGTGTCGTGAGCCAGATCGCGTCGGCCGAAGGCGAAGTCGCGCTGGAGGGACCGGCGCGCATGGTGGACGCTTCGGTCAGCTATGGCGCGAGCGGCGGCGGCGTGTTCGACTCAGCGACCGGGGCGTTGATCGCCATTGTCGAGGGCTACCGCACGGCGCGCGTCAGCCATCCCAGCGCGCCCGAGCGCGTCGTCGAAGTCCCGGTGCCGGGAGAGACGACCGTGATCGCTGCCGCGACGATCCGGCGGTTCCTGTCCTCATCCGGGATCGCGACGCGGTGACGTCTCGCCTGGGGCGAATCGCCCCACCGCCGGCAGGCCCGCCACACAGTCTCCAGTTCGCCGCCCGCTACTGACGCGTAACTCCGCGCCCGACGGGAAGGCCAGGCCACCGCACGGTGGCACCGACCTTGCTCACTTCGGCGATCATCACGTTCGCGAAGGGAGGCTGTCATGAGGAAGATCGTAGGCCTGACGCTGGCGTTGCTCCTGGTGCTCTCGTCCGCCCCCGTGTGGGCCGCCGACATCGAGGGAAAGATCCAGAAGGTGGACTCGGCGGACCGCGTGATCGTGCTGGAGGACGGCACGAGGCTCTCGGTCGCTGAGGGGATGTCCCTGGACAACCTCAAGGAGGGCACGAAGGTCAAAGCCTCGTACGAGGAACGGGACGGCAAGAAAGTCCTGACGAACGTCCAGGTCTCCGAGTAGCTCAGTACAGTGACGCGGAGGGGTGACACCCCTCCGCGTCTTTCTTCCTAGGCGAGCCCGCGGTGGAACAGGTCCCACTGGTGGCCCGCGCGCTCGACCACCGCCTCCACGTCCTCGGCCAGCACCCAGCGCGCCGCCACCAGCGCCTCCGCTGCCGCCCGAACTCTGCCCAGGTACTCTGCGGGTGAGCGATATCGCTCGGCGATCGAGAGCCGCGGGTCGCCGGCGCGCTCGCGGTCGGCGCGCGTCAGCGCGAAGGGTAGCGTCGAGCCCATCATGGCCATGAGGTCGCCGGGCGCGCCCTGGTCGGGATGCCGCGGGTTCCAGCCGGTGAACGTGCCGAGCGGCACCAGCAGTTCCACGGGCCGGATGCCGGCCACCTCGTTGCCGTCGGCATCGACCGCCGAGACGAACGTCGGGTACGGCGCGCCGGCCTTCGGCGGCAGGTCGGTGACGACGCCGCGTGCGGCGTTGGCGCCGAAGTCGAGCCGGCACGGCCGGAGCACGCGATCGGGGAAGCGCACACCCGGGATCGAACGGAAGACCGCCGCCGTCGTCTCGTGCGGGACCGCCGTGGCGTCGGCCAGGCGCGGCACGGCGCTGGGCGGCGGCTCGACATCCTCCATCATCCAGCGGTCGAGGTTCACGAGGGCGGCGCGCAGCAACGGCGCGTAATCCACGACGTTGAAGGGCTCCCGCCCGCGACCGCCGGTGTTGGGATCGGCCGCCGGCGGGGGCAGCGAGCCCGGCAGGTGCTGGGTGCCGGCGAAAAGGTAGAGGCGCACGCCGTGGGGCGGAGCCACGTCGACCTTGCCTTCCACGTCGGTGTGAGCGAGCGAGGTGTCGCCCCGCCAGTATTCGGCCGAGGAGTTCATCTCGATGATCCTGGGCATTCGCCCGCGCGCGGCCAGGCGGCGCAGCAGGCCGTCGCGCTCGCCGGTGACCGGGTCGGACTGCTCGCCGTGGGTGAAAGGAAAGAGGCTGCCCACCGCCTGCGTGGCGTTGAGCGACGGCTGGCCGAAGCGCATGTTGAACTCGCCCCGTCGGGCGCCGGCCACGTGGGGGATCACGGCATCGAAGGCCAGGCGGCCCTGCTCGTCCTCGTCGAGGCCGATCCAGAGCAGATGGCGCAGGAAGCGGCCGCTCTGCGAAACGCCGAAACCGTAGGCGCGCTCGAGTCCGCCGGCGCACGGATTGCCGGCCGACGCCTCGGCCGATTTCAGGAAGGTGGCGGTGTCGCGCACGGCGAGAAAGCCGAGACCGACCAGCGGCGGGTCGGCCGACCGGTAGACGAGGTCGTAGATCTTCCCGGGAACGAAACCGCCGTCCAGGCTCACGTGCGTCCGATCCGTGAAACGCCAGGCCGCTCGCGGCACCGCCACCTCGGCGGCCTCCGCGTGCTCGCGGACGGTGAGGCGCGCCTCCGGATCATCCAGATCGACGGTCGGGTGCGGGCGGTGATAGCGGTCGGCCATCGGCAGCACGCCGGCGAGAAGGTTGGGGCGAACCTCGCAGCGCACCAGGCCGGTGATCCCCCGGGCCGCCGGCACGTCGAGCGCCATCATCCCGTCCTGGCGGGGCACGTCGTGCTGCCAGCCGATCCAGGCGACGGTGAAGCCGTGGCGCATCAGGAAGCCGTTGCCGAAGTCCTCGGGCCGCGCGGGATCGGGCACGCGCGGCGTGCTGTTGAACAACCCGAGCGCGATCTTGCGCCCCCGGTTGGGCACGTCGAGCAGGAGACGGCCGTTGCCCCGGGCCATGTCCACCGGCTTGAGCAGATAGAAATCGCCCTGGAACTCCACCTGGCCGCGGCCGTTGCGCGGGGCCAGGCCAAGGTCGGTGACCACCCGGTGAATCGAGTGGTCGGGATCGACGGCGAAGCGCAGGACGCCGGCGATCTTCTCGTAAGGACCGGCCGCGCCGAAGGGACGGCCGTCCAGGACCACCGTACGGGTGTGGATCTCGAGCGCGGTCGCCGGCATGATCTGCCTCCTTGTCTCTGCTGCGGGCCTCTACTATAAAGGAGCCCACCACTCTTCGACCCAGGAGAACACCCGTGGCCAAGATCGTCTTCTCGCCCCCACTGCCCAAGGCCGTCATGGACCTCGCCCGGGCCATGCTGCCCGACGGCTACGAACTGCACGTGCTCGACCGGGCGGACCCGGACTTCGTCCGGCACCTGGCCGAGGCCGAATACTGGATGGGCTTCGCCCGCGGCGGCATGGACGAGCCCTTCTTCCGCGCGGCGCCCCGGCTCCGGCTGGTCCAGCTCATCAGCGCCGGCTACGACCGGATCGACATCGGGGCGGCCGGCAAGGCCGGCGTGCCGGTGGCCAATAACGGAGGCTCCAACGCGGTCCCGGTGGCCGAGCATACGCTGCTACTGATCCTGGCCGTGCTCAAGCGGGCTATCTGGTGCCACGGCAACGTGGTGGCCGGCCGCTGGCGCGTCGGCGGATTCGACGATCATCGCCTCTACGAGCTCAGCGGCAAAACCGTGGGCATCGTGGGCCTCGGCTCCATCGGCAAGAAGGTGGCCCGCCGCGTCCGCGCCTTCGACGCTCCGGTCATCTACTACGACATCGTCAGGCTCACCGAGGATCAGGAGGACGCCCTGGGCGTCCGCTTCGCCCTGTTCGAAGAGCTGCTGCGGGCCGCCGACGTCGTCACCCTGCACGTTCCCTTGAACGACAGCACGCGCAACCTCATGGGGGCGCGCGAGTTCGCGATGATGAAGCCGAGCGCGGTCCTCATCAACACCTGCCGCGGGCCGGTGGTCGACGAGGCGGCCCTTCACCGCGCGCTCACCTCGGGGCAGATCGCCGGGGCCGGGCTCGACGTCATGGTGGAGGAGCCGCCGGTGGCCAATCACCCCCTGTTCGGGCTGGAGAACGTGGTGATCACGCCGCACATGGCCGGGCCGACCTGGGAGAACTGGACCCGCGCCTTCCGCAACGCCTACGACAACATCCAGCGGGTGGCCGCGGGACGCGCGCCGCTGTGGGTCGTCCCCGAGCTGCGTCCGTGAAGATCCTCTACACGCCCCTCATGATCGTCCCCGCTCTCGACGCCGAGGAGCGGGCGAAGATCCTGGACGCGGCCGGCCCGGGCGCCCGCCTGGTCGAAGCCAAGGACGCGGCGCCGCAGCGCGCGGAGATCGTGGACGCCGACGTGCTGTTCGGGCGGGTGAGCGCCGAGGTCCTGGCCCACGCCAAGCGGCTCCGGTACTACCAGTCGATCGGCGCGGGCGTGGATTCCATCCTCGCCCCCGAACTGGTGGAGAGCGACGTCATCCTGGCCAGCGAGAAAGGCCAGGTCGGCATCCATCTGGCCGAGCACGCCTTCGCTCTCCTCCTCGGGCTCACCCGGGGCCTGCACACCGCCCTGCGCCGACCCGACTTCGGTTTGCGCGAGCCGATTCGCCGCGAGCAACGTGAATTGTGGGAGCAAACCATGGGCATCCTCGGCCTCGGCGGCACCGGGCGCGAGGTGGCCCGCCGGGCGCTGGGCTTCGGCATGCGTGTGCTGGCGGTGGACATCGAGGACGTGCCGCCCGAGCCCGGCGTCACGCTCTGGCGCAACGACCGGCGGGACGAGCTGCTGGCCCAGTCGGACGTGGTGGTCATCGCGCTGCCCCTCACCAAGGCCACCCACCACCTCTTCACGCGCGATCTGTTCCGGCGGATGCGCCGGCACGCGATCCTCATCAACGTGACCCGCGGCGCCATCATCTATGGTGAGGACCTGCTGGCGGCGCTCGACCAGGGGCTCATCGGCGGCGCCGGGCTGGACGTGACCGACCCCGAGCCCCTGCCGCCTGGCCACCCGCTCTGGACCCATCCCCGGGTCATCGTGACCCCGCACACCGCCGGGGGCTCACCTCGCCGGGCCGCGCGGGTGATCGCCACCTTTTGCGACAACCTCCGGCGGCTTCGGGCCGGTCAGCCCCTGCTCGCCGTCATCGACAAGCGCAAGGGATACTGAAGCGACATGGCCGGACCGGGCCTGTCTGTTGCACAGGCCCGTGCGGGGCCTCCCGCGCGCATCGTCGTGGAAACACGCGCGTCCGCGCCTGTGCCGGGCGGACATCGTTCGAGCAAGTCCGGCGGTGCGGAGTTTGCATGCCTTGCAAGGCTGATGGCACCCACTACCCGGGCCAACTCGGGTCGGGGCGCCGCCGCGAGGCCACTCTCGCCGGCGGAGATCGAGCGCTTTCACCGGGACGGGTTTCTCGGGATCCCGGACTTCACGACGCCGGCCGACGTCCTCCAGGTCCGACAGATCGTGCTCGACCTCTACGCCAAGTTCCACCGGCTGCCGCCCCGGCACGTCCTCGACCTGGGCGAGGTCGGACGCCACGCCGGGCCGCAGCAAATCCCCGAGATCAACTGGGCGCTCCAGCTCGCACCCGAGCTCAAGCAGACCCGGACGTTCGCCCGCTGCGCGGCGGTCGCCGAGCAACTGATCGGCTGCCCGATGGGGCACACCGGGTACGACCACGCCATCATCAAGCCGCCGCACAACGCCTGCGCCACGCCCTGGCACCAGGATCGTGTGTTTGCCGGCGACGCTGCCCCCCTCGTCAGCATCCACTTCTGGATCCCCACGCACGATGTGTCTATCGAGATGGGCTGCATGCAGTTCATCCCGGGAAGTCATCGGGGTCCGTTGCTGCCTCACCGCCGGAAAGACCTGCGGGCCCACGCGAAGGAGGCGGAGGGGGTCGACGCGTCCCAGGCGGTCGCCTGCCCGTTGCCGATCGGCGGGGCCACCGTGCATCACTCCCGGACTCTGCATTACACCGGTCCCAACACGACCGATGCGCCGCGCATCGCCTGGAGCCTCGAGTTCGCACCCCGGCTGCGCGAGCGGATGTCCTGGCGCTCGCTCCTCCGCTTCCGCGGCTGACCCGCTCCCCGCCGTATCGCCCCGCGGCCCTTGACAACGACCCGGCGCCGCGCGCAGATTCTGCCCACGTCCCCCTCGGGCCGGCCGCCAAGTGAAGATCACCGACCTGACGCTCACCCTCTTCGCGTGGGAGGGCATCCCGCCCACGCACTACGGCCGGCACACCGGCCGCTTCGGCGGCTCGAGCCAGCTCGGCCTGCTCACGCTGGGGACGGACGATGGTGTCGAGGGCCACGCCTTCCTGGGCTCGGCCATGCGAGGGGCGCACCACGACGCCGGCTCTCTCGTCGAGGTGCTCAAGCCGCTCGTGCTGGGCCAGGATCCCCTCGAGCGCGAGCGGCTCTGGCAGGCGCTGTGGCAGCGGCACCGGGCCACCACGTTCCGCGCCATCGGCGCCGTGGACGTGGCGCTGTGGGACCTCGCCGGCAAGATCGCCGGCCTGCCCGTTCACCGCCTGCTCGGCTCCTACCGCGAGAGCGCGCCCGCGTACGCCAGCAGCGCGGTCCTTTCGTCGCCCGAGGCGTACGCGGAAGAGGCGGCGCGGTTCAAGGCCGACGGCTGGCGGGCCTACAAGATCCACCCGCCGACCGATCCCGCCGTCGACATCGCGGTGGGCCAGGCGGTGCGCCGGGCGGTCGGCGACGACTACACGCTGATGCTCGATTCCACCTGGGCCTACCAGTACCCGGAGGCGCTCCGCGTCGGCCGGGCCATCGAGGCCCTGGGCTACCACTGGTACGAGGACCCGCTGGCCGACGACGATCTGCTCAACTACGTCAAGCTCAAGCAGCACCTCAGCATCCCCATCCTGGCCACCGAGTACACGCCCGGCGGCTTCACCGCTTTCGCGCCCTGGATCGTCCACGGCGCCACCGACTTTCTGCGCGGCGACGTCGCCGTCAAGGGCGGCATCACGCCGCTGGTAAAGACGGCCCACCTGGCCGAGGCGTTCCACATGAACGTCGAGATCCACCACGGCGGCAACTCGCTGAACAACGTGGCTAACCTGCACGTGCTCATGGCCATCGGGAACTCCGAGTTCTTCGAGGTGCTGCTGCCGGCGGCGGCCCAGAAGTACGGCCTCAGCGAAGACATCGAGGTCGACGCCCGCGGGCTGGTCCACGCGCCGAGCGGGCCCGGGCTGGGCGCCCGCATCGACTTCGATCTCATCGCCCGGCGCAAGACGGCAGTCCTGTGAGAATCCTCCGCGGCGGCACGCTCATCGATGGCACCGGCGCGGCCCCGGTGAAGGACGCCGCCGTGCTGATCCGCGACGGGCGGATCGAGACGGTGACGACGGCCGGTACGACCGCGACCGCGCGAGACGCCGACGTCGTCGACGTCTCTGGCTGCACGATCCTGCCCGGCCTCATCGACTGCCACGACCACCTGGCTTTCCACGGCTACGAGCTGATCCGGCGCTGGCATCTCGACGAGCCGCCGAGCACCCGGCATCTGCGGACCGCTCGCGCGGCCGCCCGGATGCTGGCCGCCGGCTACACTGCCGTGCGAGACGGCGGCGGGCTCGACGCCGGCTTTCGCCTGGCCATCGAGCAAGGACTGCTGGTTGGCCCGCGGCTCGTGCTGTCGCTGGCCATCATGTCGCCCACCGGCGGCATCGGCGACCGCATCAGCCCGTCCAACCACACCGCGCCCTTCGCGGGCGACGCCAGCCTGCCCAGCGGCGTCGCCAACGGCGTGCAGGACGTGCGCAACGTGGTGCGCGCGCTGGTCCGCGCCGGGGCCGACGTCATCAAGTGCGCCACGACCGGAGGGGCCAGCTCGCGGCAGGGCCACGGCCCGCGCGACCGCGCCTTCAACCGCGATGAGCTGCAGGCCCTGGTGGACGAGGCCCACGCGCTGGGCCGGCGCGTCATGTGTCACGCGGTCGCCGGTCCGGGGCTGCGCCTGGCCGTCGAGGTGGGCGTGGACTCCATCGAGCACGGCTGCCATCTCGACGAGGATCCCGAGCTGATCCCCATGATGGCCGACAAGGGCATCGATTTCGTACCCACGCTCACCGTGTACGAGTACCACCGCGAGTCCCCCCAGCCCCACGTGCGCGAGCGGTCGCGGGCGCTACGTGAGCATCATCTCGAGAGCGTGCGCCGGGCGCTGGCTGCGGGCGTCAAGGTGCTGGCGGGCACCGACGCCGGAGGCCACGGTCATCCCGACAACGCGCTGGAGCTCGAACACCTGGTGGCCGCCGGCCTGACGCCGATGCAGGCGCTGCAGGCAGCCACGGGCCTGGCCGCCCAGTGCGTGGGGCTGGAACGAGAGATCGGGACGATCGAGAAGGGCAAGCGAGCCGACCTCGTGGTGGTGGAGGGCGATCCGCTTCAGGACATCCGCATTCTCCGGGACCGGCGGCGCATCAGGCTCGTCTTGAAGGACGGCGAGCCGGTGCTCCGCCCGGACGAACTCTTCGCATCGCAGGAGGGATCACAATGGGCCAGAACCTGACGTTGACCGCCGAGGACGGACACAAGCTCTCCGCATACCGCGCGGCGCCGACGGGCGCGCCCCGCGGCGGCATCGTGATCGTCCAGGAAATCTTCGGCGTCAACTCCCACATCCGGCGCGTCACCGACGGCTACGCCGCCGAGAGCTACCCGGCGCTGGCGCCGGCGCTCTTCGATCGGGTGGAGCCCGGCGTGCAAATGGGCTACCAGCAGGCCGACATCGAGCGCGGCCGCGCCATCCGCGGCAAGATCGGTTGGGACAGCATGGTGATGGACATGCGGGCGGCGGTGGAGGCGCTTCGGGGCGAGCGGCTCAAGGTCGCCGTCATCGGATACTGCATGGGCGGCTCCCTGGCCTGGCTGGCGGCCACCCGAATCGACGGCGTCGCCGCCGCCGTCGGGTACTATGGCGGCGCCGTCGCCGACTTCGCCAATGAGACGCCGCGCTGCCCGGTGCTGCTGCACTTCGGCGAGACCGACGCCTCCATCCCCAAGGAGCACTGGGATCGGATTCGCGAGGCCCATCCCGCCATCCCGATGCACATCTACCCGGCGGGTCACGGCTTCAACTGCGACGAGCGAGCCTCCTACCACGAGCAGAGCGCGCGGCTGGCTCGCCAGCGCACGCTGGAGTTCCTGCGGAAACACATGGCCTAGAGTCGGAGGGGGCCTCGGCGGCCCCCTCCGAGACCTC
This sequence comes from Candidatus Rokuibacteriota bacterium, assembly GCA_050731755.1. Classification (GTDB taxonomy): domain Bacteria; phylum Methylomirabilota; class Methylomirabilia; order Rokubacteriales; family CSP1-6; genus JBOHPP01. The sequence goes on from JBOHPP010000004.1 coordinate 10,691, forward strand.
CCCCAGGACAGGATTGCGCGGGCAAAGCCCGCGCTCGAACAACGGCCAGGTACTGGGCTGGTGGTCAAGATTGCGCCGGGGGCGGGGCGACGGGGGTGTGCGGCAGGGATCGATGGGACCCCGTTCCCGCCCACTGGCCACGGACCCCGCGTACCCAGATGGAGCCCAGCCGCAACCGGTCAGCGGACGCGTGCTGCGTGGTCCCATCGACCCCTGCCGCACACCCCCGTCGCCCCCGGCCGCAACGCTAGTCGTCGCCGGCGAGACGGGGGAGCAACGCGCTGATCGAGCCGCGCAGGACCGCGTCGGCCAGCTGATCCATGTCGGTGGGTTCGGCGTTGATGATCACCACCCGCGCGCCGGCCTCCTTGGCCACCGGCACCACCCCGGCGATGGGCCACACCGAGAGCTTGGTGCCGACGGCGA
>JBOHPP010000005.1:0-7929 GCA_050731755.1 Candidatus Rokuibacteriota bacterium
GTCGCGGCCCACATCGGCCACGTCCTGAAGAGCCTCCCCTGCTTCGTGGACGCCGTGACGGTCGTCGACGACGGGAGCACCGACGAGACCGTGGACGTCGTCGAGACGTGCGGCGACGAGCGGGTGATGGTGATCCGCCATCAGAGGAACCGCGGTGTCGGCGCGGCCATGGTCTCCGGCTTCCGCGACGCCTTGCGCCATCCCGACGGCGTCATCGTGAAGATGGACGGGGATGGTCAGATGGACCCGGCCTACCTCTCCGCGCTCCTGGAGCCGATCGTCGAAGGGCGGTGTGACTACGCCAAGGGCAACCGCTTCCTCAGGCAGCGCGAGCTGGGCGTCATGCCCAAGCACCGCCTGATGGGAAACTTCATCCTCACCTTCCTCACCAAGCTGGCCTCCGGCTACTGGAACGTGTTCGATCCCCAGAACGGCTACCTGGCCATCAAGGCCGCGGCGCTGCGCCTCCTGGACCTGGACCGGCTCTCCCCCCGGTACTTCTTCGAGAACGACATGCTGATCAACCTCAACATCTTCGGGCTCCGGGTCACCGACGTGCCCATCCCCGCGGTCTATGCGGACGAGCGATCCGCGATGAACATCGGGGACATTCTCTGCTCCTTTCCGTTCCACCTCTTTCGCGGCTACTGGTATCGCTTCTACCGCAAGCACGTCCTCCGCGACTTCTCCGCGGTCGCGTTGTTCATGTTGACGGGGCTCCCGCTCCTGGCCTTCGGCGTGGGCTTCGGCGCGTACACCTGGGTGCAGTCGTTCCTGCTCAACCGCTTCGCCTCGACGGGCACGGTCATGCTCAGCGTGCTGCCGTTCCTGGTGGGTTTCGAGCTGGTCCTCCAGGCCCTCGTCCTCGACATCAAGGAAACACCGAAATAGGACGACCGGGTGAAAATCCTCTGGCTCACGCCGTTTCTGCCTGACCCGGACGCGACGCACGCCGGCGGCCGCGCGATCTACCAGTGGCTCTCCCGGCTCGCCCAGCGCCACGAGATCACGCTCCTGTGCCGCGTCGATACGGGGGAGGCCGGCCGGGTCGACGCGCTCCGCCGTCTCTGCCGCGACGTCCACGTCCTGCGCTTCGACCGTCCGACCGGGGCGCTCACCACCGTGCGCATCGCCGCGTCCTACTTCAGGCTGGGCCGGACGGCCAACCATCTGCTGCGGCGCGGCGGCTTCGACCTTTTGCACGTGGAGTATGTGGAGAGCGGCGTCGGCATTGCCACCGATCTCGACGTTCCCGCCGTTCTCATCGCCATCGACGAGCTGGCCAAGCCCGCCCGCCGGCGTTTCGAGCTGGCCCGCGGGCTCGCCCCGCGCCTGGCCACGTACCTGTACTGGGCCACCATTCGCGGCCTGGAGCGCCGGATCTGCCGCAAGTTCAATCGGATCCTCGCGGCATCCGAGTACGATCGGCACCTGTTTCGTGCTCTCGATCCGCGTCTGCCCGTGGCCACCTTGCCGTTTCCGGTGGGTATCGATGCCGGGCGCGTGCCGGCGACCACACGGGAGGCCGATCACCTCCTCTTCGTCGGCGCCATGCATCGAGACACCAATATCGACGCCGTCCGACACTTCTGCCGCGAGGTCCTTCCGGCGATCCGTCGAACGCGGCCGGACGTCCGCCTGACCATCGTCGGCCATGAGCCCCCGCCCGAGATCCGGCGGCTGAGCCGTGACCCTGCCATCGTCGTCACCGGGTTCGTCCCCCGGCTCGAGCCCTACTATGCGCGGGCCACGGTGTTCGTCTGCCCCGTCCGCATCGGCGGCGGCATTCTGTTGAAGAACGTGGACGCGATGGCGGCCGGCTGTCCGGTGGTCACCACCAGCGCGGGCAACGAGGGGGTGGGGGCGACGCCGGGTGTCCATCTGCTCACCGCCGATGATCCGGGGGCGTTCGCCGAGGCCACCGTCAGGCTTCTCAGGGACGCGGACGAACGCCGGCGCCTCGCCGACAACGCGCGCGAGTTCGTCCGGGCCCGCTTTTCGGTGGAGGCTGCCGTGAGCCAGCTCGAGGAAACGTATCGTGAGGTCGGCGCCGCCTAACCGTCCGGCATCCGCGCTCGGCGGCGACCGCGCCGACGGCGCTGCCCGTCCGCCCAGCCCCTTCGACCAGCGCGTGCTCCGGGATTCCCTGCTGAATCTCAGCGGTCAAGCCTTGCCCCTGCTCGTCGGGGTCGTCAGTCTCCCGCTCATCCTCCAGGGCCTGGGACCCGACCGATTCGGCATCCTGTCCCTCGCCCTTGCCGCGCTCGGGCACTTCGCCATCCTCGACTTCGGCGTGGGCCGCGCCCTGACGAGATCGGTGGCCGAGCGGTTCGGCCGAGCGCCGACCGAGATCCCCCGCCTCCTGTGGACAGGCGTCATGTTGCAGGCGGTTCTGGGGCTGCTCGGCGCCGCCGCCGTCGCCGCACTCGCCCCGCTGGTCGTCGAGCGCGTGCTCAACGTGCCGCCGGCGCTGGGCGCCGAGGCCCAGGCGACCGCGAGGCTGCTGGCGCTGGCCGTGCCCGGCATCACGCTCTCGATGCCGTTTCGGGGCCTTCTCGAAGGGGCCCGGCGCTTCGATCTCCTCAACGCCATTGCCGTCCCCGCCGGCGTCGGGACCTACGTGCTGCCGTTGGCCGGACTGCTCGCCGGCGTCAGCCTGCCCTCGATCATCGCCTCAATGGTCGCTCTCCGGTTCCTCGTCCTCGTGCTCCTGGTGACGGTCAGCCTCGTCACCCTGCCTGCCCTGCGCCGGAGCGTGGCCTTCGCTCCGGCGGCGGCCTACCGGCTCCTCACCTTCGGAGGCTGGCTCACCGTCTCCAACGTGGCCGCCGTCGTCCTGACCGGCGCGGACCGCTTCCTCATCGCGGCGCTGCTGCCCGTGGCGATGGTGACGTACTACGCGGCGCCCTACGACCTGGTGACGCGCCTCTGGATCGTGTCGTCGAGCGTCGTCATCGCCTTCTTCCCGGCGGCCAGCGCCCTCGACCCCCACCGCGAGCGGGAACGGCTTCAGGCCCTCCTCACCGACACGGTGCGAAGGCTCGTGCTGGTTCTCCTGCCGATCGTTCTCGTGCTCGGCTTCTTCGCCCCGGAGATCTTGGCCTACTGGCTGGGAGGCGACTTCGCCACCGAGGGCAGCACCGTCCTTCGCCTGCTGGCGGTCGGGGTTCTCGTCAACTCGCTGGCCCAGGCGCCGCATACCATCGTGCTGGCCAGCGGGCGTCCCGACATCCCGGCGAAGCTGCACGTGCTCGAAGTGCCGCTCTATTGTGGGCTCGCCTGGTGGTTGATCCACAGCCACGGCATCGCGGGGGCCGCGGCGGCGTGGCTGATCCGGGCGACCCTCGACGCGGCCTTGATGTTCCTGGTGGCACGCCGGCTCGGCGCCCCTGGCGGACCCAGCCGGGGATCGCGAAACGGCCGCCTGGCGGCGTGCCTGTCGGCGGCTTCCCCACGTCACTCTCCGAGCCCATGAGCGTCGCTTCGAAACCGAGCCTCGACCGCGCCATCCAGTGCCTGCTCTGCCAGACCGCTGGCCCCATCCTCTATGCGGGACTGCCCGATCGGCTGTTCGGCATCGCCGGGCGGTGGAACCTTCGCCGCTGTCCCCGGTGCGGGCTCGTGTGGATCGAGCCCTGCCCACCACCGGAAGAGCTTGGCCGTCTGTACGCGGGGTACTACACCCACACGATCGAGGCGCCGACGACCGGCATGCGCCTCGCCGTCAAGAACGCCATCCTGGCCGCGGCGTTCGGCTATCCCGAGCTCACCGACCAGATCCGTTCTGCACGGGGGCTCGCCGCCATCGGCCTGCTCAAGGAAATGGCGGGGCTCAGCGTCATGCTGCTGGATGGTCGGAGGCGGGGGCGCCTGCTGGACGTCGGTTGCGGAAACGGCCAGTTCGTCGCGGCCATGCGGACACTCGGTTGGGACGCGCGCGGCATCGACGTCGACGAGGGGGGACTCGCCGTCGCCCGGCAACACTTCGGCGTCCCCGTGACCCAGGGAACCCTCGCGGAGGCCCGGTTCCCTGCCCACTCCTTCGATGCGGTGACGCTTCATCACGTCATCGAGCACGTGCCTGATCCCGTCGACGTCCTGAGGGAGTGCGGTCGAATCCTTCAACCGGGCGGGCGGATCGTCGTGGTGACACCGAACATCGAGAGCCTGGGCCACCGTCTCTTTCGGACGCGATGGCTCGGCCTCGATGTCCCCCGCCATCTGCAGCTCTTCTCGACCGGCAACCTCCGGATCGCCGCCGAGCTCGCCGGGCTGGTGGTCGAGTCCATGTCGACGGCCACGCGCCAGGCCTTTCTCATCGGGCTCTCGAGCCTCCACCTGGTGCGCGCCGGCGTTCTCCCCGGCGCACGCCCACCCCGCATCGGGCCGGGGCAGTGGCTGATCGGCGCCGCGTTTCAGGCTCTGGAGCACACGCTCTCGCGCGTGGCCCCCCTCGGGGAGGAGATCGTGATGATCGCCACGCGGGCGGGTGCGGCCCAAGAACGGCGGGCCGGGGAGAGCTCTCGGTGAGCCGGACGGCCCCGGCCGTCGCCGTCATCGTCGTGAACTGGAACGGCTGGGTCGACACGCTCGAGTGTCTGGAGAGCGTGCTGCGCAGCGCCTACCCGGACTACCGGATCGTCGTCTGCGACAACGCCTCCCCGGACGGGTCCATGGACCGCATCAAGGCCTGGGCGGAAGGGCGGCTGGACGTCGCCGTGGCTCCCCGTGATCCGCTGCGCTGGCTGTCGTTCCCTCCGGTGGCCAAGCCCATCGCGTATCGCGAGGCTGGGGCTCTGACGGCGGGGGCGGACCGCGGTGACGCCGACCGGGAGCCCCGCCTTGTGCTCGTGCACACCGGCGGCAACCGGGGCTTCGCCGCCGGCGTGAACGTCGGTCTGCGCTATGCGCTGGCCCGTCCGCAGTTCGGCTACGCCTGGCTGCTCAACAACGACGCGGTCGTCGACCCTCACGCCCTGAGTCATCTCGTGCGGCGGATGCAGGCCAGACTCGAGGCCGGGATGTGTGGCTCGACGGTCCGCTACTATCACGCGCCAGAGATGATCCAGGCGTTGGGGGGAGCGACGTACAACCGATGGCTGGGCGCGACCCGTCACGTCGGCATGGGCCAGACCGCGAGGCCGTTGGAGCGCGCCGAGCGCGTGGAGCGCCAGCTCGCCTACATTCTCGGCGCCTCCCTGCTCGTGTCGAGGTCGTTCCTGGAAGACGTCGGGCTCATGAACGAGGACTACTTCCTCTTCTTCGAGGAGCTCGACTGGGCCATCCGGGGACGCGGGCGCTACACGCTCGCGTACGCACCCGAGAGCCTCGTGTACCACAAGGAGGGCGCCAGCCTCGGCACGAGCCCGGACCCCTACCGACGGAGTCTCGCCGCCGAGTACTTTCACGTGCGGAATCGGCTGCGGCTGACGCGACGGTTCTACCCCTTCGCGCTGCCCACCGTGTACCTTGGGGTCGCGGCCAGCCTGCTCAAGCGTCTGCGCGAAGGGCAATGGGACAAGGCTCGGATCGTCATCGACGGAGCCCTGGGGCGCCGGTGGCCGGCGACGAGGAACGGGGGGCCATGGCCACCTGCAACCTGTGCGGCTTCCCCGTCTTGAGGCTCACCCCCGGGATCTTCGGGACCCGCTGCCTCCGGTGCGGGTCGACATTGCTCCACCGGGCGGCCGGCTTCGTGATCGCTCAGCTCGGCGTTCCTCCCACGGCGCGGGTCTACGAGCTCTCGTCCGGTGGACCCCTGGTCCGCTATCTGCGCCGGCGTTGTCAAACACTCACGCTCTCGGAGTACTTCGACGACGTCCGGCCGGGCGAGTGGAAGCGCGGTGTCCAGTGCCAGGACGTGCAGCGGTTGACCTACCCGGATGACGCGTTCGACCTGGTGACGAGCACCGAGGTGTTCGAGCACGTGCCGGATGACACCGCCGCCTTTCGGGAGGTTCACCGCGTCCTGCGGCCTGGGGGGCATGTGGTGTTCACCGTCCCCCTCTTCGACCAGGAGCGGACCGTGGAGCGCGCCCGCCTCGACGGGGGCGCCGTCGTTCACCTGCTTGCCCCCGAGTACCACCACGATCGCATCCGGGGGCGGGGTCGCGTGCTGGCGTTCCGCAATTACGGCCGAGACATCTGCCGGCGCCTCGGCGCAGCCGGCTTGGAGGCGGAGATACGAGTGGTGGACGCCGCCCGGCACGCGGCCCCCGGCACCAAGGTCGTCGTCGGTCGCAAGGCCGATCGTCAGAGGCCGGCTCGGTGACGGTCCTGGTCCTCTTCTCCCTCGTGCTCGGCGCCGTGATCGGCAGCTTCCTCAACGTCGTGATCGTCCGGTTGCCGCAGGGCGAGAGTCTCGTCCATCCGCGGTCCCACTGCCCAGCCTGCCGGGCACCGATCGCCTGGTTCGACAACATTCCCGTGCTCAGCTTCGCGACTCTGCGCGGGCGTTGTCGCCAGTGCCGGGCCCCCATCAGCTGGCGCTATCCGCTGGTCGAGGCCACCACCGCGGCGCTGTTCAGCCTGGCCGCCTGGCACTTCGGGTTCACGGTCGAGCTCCTGACCGCCTGGCCGCTCCTGGCGGCGCTGCTCGCCATCACCGCCATCGATCTCGACCACCAGATCATCCCTGACACGATCACGCTCCCCGGCATCGTCGCCGGGTTCCTCGCGTCGCTGGTGAACCCCTCCGTGCGGTGGGTCGACTCGCTCCTCGGCATCGCCGTGGGCGGGGGCCTCATCCTGATGGTGATTCTGGTGAGCCGGGGCGGCATGGGCGGGGGCGATATGAAGCTCTGCGCCATGATCGGCGCCTTTCTGGGGTGGCAGCTCGCCACCTTGACGCTCTTCATGGCGGTGATCGTGGGTGGCGCCCTCGCGGCCGTGCTCTTGATCACCGGGCTCAGAAAGCGGAAAGATCGAATCCCATTCGGCCCGTTTCTGGCCGGGAGTGCCGCCGTGAGCGTGTTCTGGGGCGAGAAGCTGATCGCCTGGTACTGGAGAGGCTTCGCCCTCTGATCGCGCCACCGGGGCGGGCAGTTACTCGTCCCACACCACATCCCGACGTCCGGTCGTTTCTTGGTAGCCGCGGGTGGGGCGGATGCGACATGAAGCTCACGGCGATGATCGGTGTCCGCGCCCTGGGTACAAACTGGCACTGGTGGCGATTTTCTCCGGGGTGATCCCTGGGGGGCTTGTGGCCGCACTACTTCTGCCGACGGGACTTAGGCGACACGCGGAGTCGATCCCGCTTGGGCCGTTTCTTGCTACAGGTTCAGCTATCGCACTTATGTTTGGGGAAAGAAATCATCCAGTGGTATCTGGGGTCGCTCAGCGGCGAGCGCAACGCGGCTTTACCGCCGCGGAGGTGCTCGTCGTCATGGCGATCGTGGGCATCATGGCGCTCGTGGCTATTCCCACCTTGTTCAGCTACTCGCGGGCCTCGACCGTGAAGGCGGCGGCCGAGGAGATGGTCGCCGGGCTGAACAGCGCCCGCCATCTTGCGATCGTCAGGAACCGGACGGTGTGCCTCGAGGTGGCCAACGCGAACCAGTACCGGTTCTGGCTGGGTTCCTGCGGGGCGGGGACGGTCTGGACCGGCCCGGAGACGGGGGCGAACGGGTTCGTCACGCTCGGCAACGACGTGACCGTGACGACCACGGCGAACCCGGTCTTCGATCGCCTCGGCGCGGCGCCGACCCAAGCGACCTTCACGATCTCGAATGCGGACGGGGCGACCCGCAGCGTCGTCGTCGCGGCCTCCGGACGGGTCACGAAATAGGAGCGGTATGCCATGAGGCGAAGGCTGACGAACCTGAGGCAGGACGAGGGCGGGTTGACACTCGTCGAGGTCCTCATCGCTCTCTCGGTCATCCTCATCGGGCTGGTGTCGCTCGCCGCCCTGGTCCCGCTCTCGTTCGGCCA
>JBOHPP010000006.1:0-5770 GCA_050731755.1 Candidatus Rokuibacteriota bacterium
TGCCCGAGAGCCTGCAGGGCAAGCTCCTCAAGGTGATCGAGGAAAAGACGGTGCGCCGGCTGGGCAGTACCCGGAGCGAGGCGGTGGACGTTTGGGTGATCGCGGCGTCGAGCGCGGATCTCCTCGACTCCACCCGTGACCGCCGGTTCCGCGAGGACCTCTACCACCGGCTGGCGGTCGTCACCGTGTCGCTCCCGCCGCTCCGCGACCGCGGCGACGACATCCTCATGCTCGCCGAGCACTTCCTCCAGCGGGCCTGCCGTGAGTACGGGCTACCCTCCAGCACCCTCGATGCCGCGGCCCGGGAGGCGCTGCTGGCCTACGATTGGCCCGGCAACATCCGCGAAATCTCCAACGTGATGGAGCGCGTGGCCCTGCTCGCCGAGACTGCGGTCGTGACCCGGGACATGCTCGGTCTGCCGGCGCCACGCGGGCTGCCGGCCGCGCGGGAGCGGCCGGCGCTCAGAGAGGAGCTGAGCAGCGTTGAGCGCGACCACCTGCTGGAGGCCCTGCGGGAGAGCAACGGGAACCTCTCGCGAGCCGCCGAGCGCCTGGGCATCCCACGCAACACGCTTCGGTACCGGCTGGATAAATACGGGCTGCGCGCGGGCGCCCCGGGGCCGGCCGGCCCGCGGCCCGGCCCCGCGGCCATGGCGTCGGCGCCAGCCGCCAAGATGCCGGCGTCGTCCGGGATCAGATGGGAGCCTCGCCGTCTCACTCTGCTGCGGGCAGCTCTCGTTCCGATCTCGCCGGACAGGGCTCTGCCCGTGAGCCGCGCGCTCGAGGTGGTGGATGACAAGGTGCGGGCCTTCGGGGGGCGCGTTGAGGAGCGGAGCCCTACGGGCCTGGTGGCGGCGTTCGGGATGGAGCCGGTGGAGGACGCGCCCCGCCGGGCGGCGCACGCGGCCATGGCCGTGCAGAAGGCGGCCGAGCGCGCGCGGGCCGAGGGTGAGGCGGTCGGGGTCAAGCTGGCGATTCACGTCGGCCGCTTCCAGGTCGGTTTGGGCAGCGGCACCGCCGAAATCGCCCTCGAGGCCAAGCATGGGGCGTGGGCGGCGCTCGACGCGCTCCTGGCCCGCGTGGACGCCGACACGGTGGTGGTCAGCGATTCCGCGGCCCCATTCCTCGAGCGCCGCTTCGACCTCGCACCGGTGGCTGCAGCCCCGGGCTCGTCGGGGCGCGCCTACCGCCTGGTCGAGCACGAGCGGCCCGGCCTGGGCGTGGGCCGACGCATGGCCGCGTTCGTTGGCCGGCGCAAGAACGTCGACGTTTTGAAAGGCCACCTGGCGGCCGCGATGCGCGGCCAGGGGCAAGTCATCGGGATCGTCGGCGAAGCCGGCATCGGCAAGTCGCGACTGATCGCCGAGTTCCGCCAGAGCCTTGCCGGCCAGCCCGTGACCTACCGGGAGGGCACCTGCTTCTCCTACGCCAGCGCCACCCCCTACGTGCCGGTGCTGGCGATCCTGCGACAGAACTGCGGGATCACCGAATCGGACGCCGCCGAGACGATCATCACCAACGTTCGCCGCGCTCTGGAGCGGGTCGGGATGAACGTGGAGGAGTGGGCTCCGTACTTGCTCGAGCTCTTCGGGGTTCACGAGGGGACAGACCGACTGGCGGTGCTGACCCCAGAGGCGATCAGGCTGCGCACCGTCGAGACCCTGCGCCAGATGATCCTCAACGCCAGCCACGAGTGGCCTCTGGTGGTTGTCGTGGAGGACCTCCACTGGATCGACAAGACGTCGGAGAACGTCTTCGCTTCGCTGGTGACCGATCTCCCCGGCGCGCCGATCATGTTCGTGTCCACCTACCGCCCGGGCTATCGGCCGCCCTGGATCGACAAGTCCTTCGCGACCCAGATGGCGCTGTCGCCCCTGTCGCCTGAGGACAGCCTGACGATGATGCGCTCGGTCCTCCAGACCGAGATTCCCGACCCCCTGGTCCGGATGATTTTGACCAAGGCCGAAGGCAACCCCTTCTTCCTCGAGGAGCTCTGCCGGGCGGTCGAGGAGCAGGGCAATCTGAACACTGCCCCCGGTGTGCCCGACACCATCGAGGAGGTGCTTTCGGCCCGGATCGAGCGGCTGCCCGACGAGCCGAGGAGGGTGCTCCAGACGGCGGCGGTACTGGGCCGCCAGTTCTCATCGCGCCTGCTCCAGGCCCTGTGGGAGGGCACCGACGCGCTGGACGCGCACCTGGGTCTACTCACCGGCCTCGAGTTCCTCTACCGGCGCGCCGCGGGGGAGGAGCGCCTCTACGTCTTCAAGCACGCGCTGACGCAAGAGGTCGCCTACGCCAGTCTCCCAGGGGCTCGCCGCCAGGCGCTCCACGCGGCGGCCGGGCGAGCCCTGGAGGCGCTCTTCGGCGACCGCCTCGAGGAGGCATACGACCGACTCGCCTACCACTACTCGAAGACGGACGAGACGGCGAAAGCCGTTGAGTACCTCACCCGCGTCGCCGAGAAAGCGGCCGGCGGCTACGCGCACGAGGAGGCCCTCCAGGCCTGGAAGGAGGCGCTCCAGCATGTCGAGCGCCTGCCGGTCGACACGAGGGATCGCCGCCACCTCGAGCTCGTCCTCCAGTTGCCCTACTCGCTGCTGGCGCTGGGGCGCATCGCAGAGTTGCACGCCGTCCTCCTTCAGGAGCGCGATCGTCTGGAGCGCCTCCAAGATCCGGCGCTGGCCGCTCACTACTACTTCCTCGTGGCCCGCGCCTATATCTTCGTCGGCGGCCACGACCTGGCCGTAGAGAACGGGCGCCGGGCCATCGCCGAGGCCGAGCGCAGCGGCGATGAGGCGACGATGGGCAAGGCCCATAGCGTGCTGGCCCTGGCCGACGCCATGTCGGGCCAGGCCTCCCGCGGGATCGAGCACGGCCAGCGAGCGGTGACGCTTCTCGAGAAGACGAAGGAGCAGTCCTGGCTGTGTTACGCCTACTGGGCGCTGGGCCTCTGCTACAGCCAGACCAGCGCGTTCCCGGAGGCTCTCGCTGCGGAGGCGCGGGCGCTGGCCATCGCCGAGGCGACAGGTGACCAGCAGGAAGCTCATGCGACCTGGGTCATGGGCATCGTGCACGCCGCGATGGGCGAGTGGGACCAGGGGATCACCGAATGCCAGCGTGCCGTCGAAAAGACCCGGGATGCCTTGAACCGCGCTATCGCCACGGGGTACCTGGGCTTCGCCTGTCTGGAGAAAGGCGACACGCAGCGCGCCATCACAGCTCTCGAGCAGTCGATTCCGTTTCTCCACCAGGTCGGGTTCCGCGCGTTCGAAGGCTGGTTTACCGCCTTCCTGGCCCAGGCCCACTGTCTCGAAGGCCGCCTCGACCGGGCGGAGGTGCTGGCCGGCGACGCCGTCCGCATCGGGACGGAGGCCAGGTTCGGGGTGGCCATAGGGTGGGCCCAGCAGGCGCTCGGGCGGGTCGCCCGCGCGCGGGGCGACCTCGCCGGGGCGGCCGCCAAGCTCGAGGAAGCGCTGGAGACCTTCGCCTCGGTTCACTCGCGTTACGAGCGCGCCCGGACCCACATCGATCTGGCGACCGTCCGGTGGCAGGGCGGGGAGCGGGAAGCGGCCCGGCGGCACCTCGACGAGGCGCACACCCTGTTCAAGACCCTCGAGGTTCCCCGTTACCGTGAGCGCGTGGAGCAGCTTGCGGGCCAATGGGGGATGCCCCTCGTCCCCGCCCGGCGCGCGTAGCAGCCTGACCGCGGACCCTTGCCGGCCTAGCGTTCGACAGCTGAGCCTGCCCAGGCTTCGACAGGGGTGACTTCTGGTACCTGGCTAAGTTCCCGATTTTCTGATTTTCTGCTCTGGCACCGGGATTGCGCCCGGTCTGCGTCACCTATGGAGGGCGTGGCGATGAGAGCAACGGCGAGCCTCAAGGTTCTCCTCCTGAGCATCGTCGCGTTTCTGGTGGTCGGCGTCCCTCTCGCCGAGTCGGGTCGCAAGCACCTCCAAGGCACGGTCGACCAGTTGCTGGGCCTGGAGGTGGGGCCCTTCGCGATCGGGCACCGAGGCTTCGGCGAGAATCTGGGTGAAGATCCGTCGCGGCCGATCGAGAATACCGTCGCCGCGGTCCGAAAGGGCTTCCGGGCAGGCCTCAGCGTGGTTGAGGTGGACGTGCAGCTCACCCGCGACGGCGAGGTTGCCGTCTTCCACGATGACTTCCTCCTGCCTGACTTCACCTGCCTCAACACCCTGACGCTCTCCGAGCTGCAGGCGCGCCTGCCTCACGTTCCGAGCCTGCAGGCCGTGCTTCGCAAGGCACGCACGTTCAACCAAGCCTCGGGGCCGCTGCAGGGTCTCGTCATCGTCGAGCTGAAGGCCCCTGCCCCTCTGTGTGACCCCAACGACCGCCAGGAGCGGGCGATCGTGTCCGCGGTGGTCCGGGTCATCCGGCGGATGGGGATGACGGGCCAGGTGATGCTCGCGTCTTTTTCGCCGGCGCTGCTCTCCATCGCCGCCAAGAAGGCTCCCGACATCACGCGCATCCTCACCATCAGCGGCCTGCAGTTCCTCACTGAAGAGGAGGTTGAATTCCTGCTCGGCCTCGAGGTCACCCCGATCGACAAGCGCCGCGACCTGGGCCTGCAGTGGGCGGAGATCGGGCTGATCTTCCGTCTTCCCGGCTATGGGTCTCTCGAAGAGGACGCAAAGGCCGCGATCCAGAAGGTCCTCTTAACCGCGGCCGTGACCGGCGCCCGGGTCATCGAAGCGGACCTCTTCTTCCTCAGCTTGGCCGGCGCACCCTTCGTCGACGCGTCGCACGGATACGGACTGAAGGTGCTCGGCTTCACGGCGCGCAACAGAACGGAGTGGTTGTTTTTGGAGTCCCTGGAGGTAGACGGCATCTACACGAACGACGTCCCCCTCGGCGTGGATCTGCAGGCAACGATCCCGTAAGGCCAACCCCGCTCCGTCATCGCCGGTGGATCAACCAGCAGCCGGCGCCCTCCAGTCTCGACACTAGACCGCTTCGGACGCTCGACGAAGACCCGGCACCCGGCGAATCTTCGACACCGCCGGCATCGACGGGTCCTCAGCAAGTCGCTGATTTTCCGCTCGTCTCCTGTGGCACCGCCATTGCGAGAGCAGAGCCGACAGGAGATCAGGATGACCACGCTGATGCGGAGCGAGATCGTCACTCGCATGGACTTCTCCCGGCTGCGATACGGGCAGTGCTGGGAGGACGCGGACGTCCTGTTGTCCGCGCTCGACGTGCGCCCGGGTGACACGTGCCTGTCCATCGCCTCGGCCGGCGACAACGCCCTGGCCCTGCTCACCCGGGACCCGGCTCGCGTGGTGGCGCTCGACCTGAGCCCGGCCCAGCTCGCGGCCCTCGAGCTTCGCGTGGCCGCCTTCCGCGCCCTCAGCCACTCCGAGCTGCTCGCGCTGATGGGCTCGCGGCCCAGCGCGGATCGCCTGGTCCTCTACGAGCGCTGTCGTCCGCTGCTCAAGCCCGAGGCGCGCGATTTCTGGGATGCCCGCCCCGAGGACGTGAGCCGCGGGATTGGGCGGGCCGGGAAGTTCGAGCGGTATCTCGAGTTGTTCGTCCGGCGTGTGCTGCCCCTCGTGCACTCCCGGGCCCGGGTCGCCAGATTGCTGGCCGGAGGATCGCGGCCCGAGCGCGAGCGGTTCTACGATCGCACGTGGGATACCTGGCGCTGGCGCCTGGTATTCCGGCTGTTCTTCTCTCGCCGAATGCTCGGCCAGCTTGGCCGCGACCCCGTGCTCTTCTCGCAGGTGCACGGCCCGGTCGCCGACCGCCTGTT
>JBOHPP010000007.1:0-37839 GCA_050731755.1 Candidatus Rokuibacteriota bacterium
AGGCGAGTGTCGCCGCCGTCATGGCCAGCGTGCCGGGGCTGCGGCTCCACACGTTGAGGATCCCCGTCCCCAACGTGATGCGCTCCGTCTTCACCGCCGCCTCGGCCAATACCACCGTCGTGTCGAGCGCCCACGTCTCGGGCAGGAAGAAGCCCTCGAAACCCCGACGTTCAGCCGCTACCGCCGTGGAGACGAGCACGTCGCGGCGGTTGTCGAGCGGCATGATCGTGACAGCGATGCGGGGACGGCTCATACGCTGGGGCGTCCTCCCCTGTACGCGGGCGGAGCACTTGTGCTAACTCTTCTGCTCCGTACCCGACCGGGCGCAGGCCGGACCATAGCAGAGGGCCGACGCACGAGCAAACCCGGAGGAAAGGGAGCGAGCGCATGATCAAGCCTTACACCGCCGTCGGTCTCATCCCCACCGTGAGGGGCATCCGCAAGCGCAAGGACATCAAGATCAACCTGGACCATCTCTCGCACTTGGTGAAGGCCGCGTCCTGGCTCAGCAGCCTGGACCTGCCGGTGAGGCTCATCGCCTTCCCCGAGGGCGCGCTGCAGGGCTTCAACGACGAGGTCCTCGATGTGGACCACGTCCAGTTCGCGCGCGAGGGGGCCATCGACATCCCCGGCGAGGAGACGGACGCGCTGGGCAAGATCGCCAAGGAGTACGATGCGTTCGTCATGGCCCAGGCCAAGGCCCGGCACCCCGACCTCAAGGATCGCTTCTTCAACGTTGGGTTCATCATCGACCCCAAGGGCAAGGTGATCCTCAAGCACTACAAGGTCTCCCCGCTCTTCCCGGTCGAGCATTCGGTGTGCCCGCACGACGTCTACGACTGGTGGGTGCAAAAGTATGGGCGGACACTGCAGGCGTTCTGGCCCGTGGCCGACACCGCGATCGGCCGGCTGGGAATCATGATGGCCAACGAGGGCTCCTATCCCGAAAATGCCCGGGCCCTGGCCCTCAACGGCGCCGAGGTCGTCTACCGCGCCTCGTACCCCCACCCGGCGACCGGCAACGAGTACTTCGAGATCCAGAGCCGGGCCCGGGCCCTCGACAACAACCTCTATGTCGTCGCCCCGAACATGGGAACGTACTATCTTTTCCCGGAGGAGACGACGGCCATCGACACCTTCGGCGGGCGCTCGTTCGTCATCAACTACCGGGGCCAGATCGTGGGACGCCAGGACTACGGCGCCGGCTCCACCTACGTGGCCGGCGTCATCGACATCGAAGCGCTGCGCGACCACCGGGCCCGGGCCCAGTGGGACAACTGGCTCAAGGACGTGCGGACGGAGCTCTATCAGATCCTCTACGAGCAGCCGATCTACCCCAAGAACCTCTACCTCAAGCGGGCCCCCATGAAGCACGCCGAGTACCGCGACAAGGTCATCAAGGGGCAGATCAAGCTCATGCACGACCGCGGGGTCTGGAAGAAGCCCGAGCGCTGATCGGCGCGGGGCCGCTCAACGGGAAGGAACGCGGCGCCGCCGTCACTGGTTCAGGAGGCGGGATGTCCCACCCGGTGAAGAGGTCTTCTCAGCAAGAGGAGGTCACGATGGGCACGCAGGGACGATACGCGCGGATCCTGAGGCTGGCGGTCGGTGTGGCGCTCTCGGCGCTGCTGGCCAGCATCCCGATCACTGTGAACGCCGATGGCGGCGGGGGTGGCGGGGGCGACGACTGGAACAAAGACGGCGGAGCGTCAGCCAAGCCGCAAGACCCCGACTACACGGCGGCGGTCAAGGCCATCAAGGCGGGAAAGTTCGCTTCCGCCGTCCCGCTCCTCGAGGGCGTGGTCACGCGCGACGGCACGAACGCGGACGCCCACAACTGGCTCGCCTATGCCGTCCGCCAGAACGGCGACCCGGCCAGATCGATCCCCATCTACCAGAAGGCCCTGGCCCTCGACCCCAAGCATCGGGGCGCCCACGAGTACATCGGCGAAGCGTACCTGGCGCTCGACAACGTCGGGAAGGCCAAGGAGCACCTGGCGAAGCTCGACGCGCTCTGCTTTTTCCCCTGCTCCGAGTACCGTGATCTGAAGAAGGCCATCGAGGCCTACGAGCGGAGCGGCGGCAAGGTCAAGCCCGCGGCGGTGAGGTAGCCCGGTCAGACCGGCGGTCAGCGACGACGGCGGCGCGCTTCCCTGCCGTCCACGGGCCGGCCCAGCAGGAACACGGCGAAGTCGCGCGCACCGCGCAAGCGTTGCTCGCGCAGATGCTCGTCGACACGCTCGCCTCGTGTCTGGCGCTCGAATTCACGGAGCGCCTGCCGCACGAATTCCTCGAAGGGTCTCATCGTCCACCGTGCCTGCTCCTGTACTTTTGCAGAGCGCGTGCCAATCCGAATCGGCGCGGGAGTACAGATAGTTATCGTTGAGCCAATCGGGCACTGTTGGTTCTTCACGACCAAGATCGCCCAAAGTTACATCTCATGGCCGTGGAGACCGCGCTCAGGACCCGATCGCGAACAGCGGTTACGTCTTCGGGCACCAGCGGCGACGTCGTAACGACCAGAGGCTGCGCGCTCGATCCCCACGGCTGCCAGGCGAGCCGCGCCTCTTCGAAGAGGATCGAGCACGGGGCGCCGACCGCGGCGGCCAGGTGGCTCATACCGGAATCGTTGCCGAGGTACACGCTGGCGTGAACCAGAGCGCCGGCGAGCTCGGTGAGCTCGAGACCGCGCAGCACCCCGGCGGCGGCGCCACCGAGCCGGTCCGTCAGCGCCGTCACCGCGTGATGATCGGCTGGTCCCTCGCTGAGAAAGACGGCGACCCGGCGCGCCGGGCGAAACTCGCCCAGCACCCGGGCGAATCCCTCCACCGGCCAGCGCTTGCTCACGCTCCCCGAGCCTGGGTGCGCGATCACCAGCGAGGCATCACCGTCCCAGCCGGCCCGGGCGAGCGCTGCCCGCCCGGCCGCCACGAGCGGGGCGGGCACTGTCACCGCTGCGCGCCAGTCACCGGCTGGAGCGTCGACGGTGCGCAGCAGGTGCTGCCACACCGGCTCGGTTTGATCGCCGGTGGGCGACGCCACCACGGCTTCGGGCCAAAGCTCGCGGAGACGGCGCCCGAAGACCGGATCGCCGGCGCCGAACCAGCACACGATGCGAGAGGCCCCGCGCAGCGGCGCCACTTCGGCCGGCGCGCCGTCGTCGACGAAGAGCGACGCGATGGCGAGCTTCTCGAAGGACAGGTGGCGGTCGATCACGCCGAGCGCGGCCAGCAGGGCGCCGAGACGAGGCTGGGCCGCCAGCAGGAGCGGGTCGGCCGGCCGCTGGGCACGAAGGGCCCGGAGCGCGGGGACGCTGAGGAGGAGGTCGCCGAGCGGCCCCGGATGAATGACCAGGGTGCCGGTCACGCGGCTAGGACCGAAGGAGGGCGAGGGCGGCATCGTGCAGGCGACCGTTGGTCGCCAGCGCGCTACCGCTGTAGATCGTCGGCCGGCCGTCGAAGTCGGTGAATTGACCGCCGGCCTCCTCGACGAGCAGCTTGCAGGGGGCGAGGTCCCACGGCTTGAGTCCCATCTCGAGATAGATCTCGGTTTTGCCCTCTGCCACCAGCCCGTAGCCGGCGTAGTCGCCGAACCCGCGCTGGCGGTCGGTAGCGTCGATCAAGCGCACGAAGCCGTCCCAGTGCCCACCCCGGCGCATGATGTCGAGCCCAGCGTGGACGAGCTCGGCTCGCCGCATTTCGCCGATCTCCGAAACCCGGAGCCGCTCGCCGTTGAGCCGGGCGCCTCCCCCGCGGGAGGCGGTGTAGAGGTCGCCGGTCACTGGGTTGTGGATGACGCCGACGGTGAGCTCCCCGTCCACCTCCCGCGCGATCAGCGTCGCCCACAGCGGGATGCGGCGGACGAAGTTGCGGGTGCCGTCGATGGGATCGATGATCCAACGCCGGTCGCGCGCGCCCTGCTCGCCGAACTCCTCGCCGAGGAAGCCATCGTCGGGAAACGCGCGCCGCAGGGTCTCGACGATCACCTGCTCGGCCTCCCGGTCGGCCTGCGTCACCGGCGTGAGGTCGGGCTTGAACGTTACCGCGAAGCCGCCGCGGTAGTAGGTGAGCGCCACCTCACCGGCCGCGCGGGCTGCGGCCACGGCCGCCTCCAGCGCATCGGTCATGCGCTGGGTTCGTCCTCTGGGAAGGGTTCGCCCCGTTCGCGGAGCACCGCCGCGTAGACCTCCAGAGCCTCCACTACGACCGGCATGCCGCCGTAGGTCACCTGCTGAAAGATGGTCTCGGCCACCTCGCGGCGCGTGGCCCCTACGTTGAGGGCGGCATGGATGTGGGCGTGGAGCTCGCGCGGCCGGTGCAGGACGGTCAGCGACGCCACCGCGCAGAGCTCCCGCTGTTTCTGGGAGAGGACCTCGCGGCTGTAGAGCGTGCCGGTGAAGAACATGCTGAGCTGCCGGGCCAGCCCCTTGTCGAATCGCTTCCACGTCTCGAAGCCCACGCCGCCCTTGAGCGAGTGGAAGAGCATCCGGGCCGTCCGCTTCGTGCGCTCCTTCAGCTCGGCGTCGTCTGTCATAGGCGCTCCAGTATGCTCACCAGTCCCTTGGGATCCGACAACATCGGCCCGTGCGCGGTGTCGAGGTCGAGGGGGGTCACGCCCAGACGCGCGGCGTACTCGGCGGCTCGGGCGGGGGGCACGGCCACGTCCCCGAGACAGCGCACGTACGTGCGCGGGACCGACATGGCGTAGAACCGGCGCAGATCGACGCGCTCGAGCCAGGGGCGCAGCGGCTGGGGCGTGAGCCGCACGAGCGCGGCGACGGTGCGGGGATCGCCGGGCGGGAGGTCGCCCATCCAGCGGGCGTGCTCCAGGGCGGCCGGATACTGGACGAGGCCGCCGCCGGAGCGGGCGAGGCCGGTGAGCAGGGCCCGCGCCGGCGGCCCCAGGTGCGTCTCCAGGAGACTCGATCCGTCGTGCAGCACCACGGCGGCCAGAAACACCAGGTGCGCCACGCGGGTCGGAACCAGCTCGGCGACCTTGGGGATCACCAGACCACCCATCGAGTGGCCGACGACGATCGCGGCGGTGAGGCCGGCGGCGGTCATCGCGCTCGCCACGCTCTGCGCGTAGGTGTCGACCAAGGCGCGGCGCCACTCGGGGGCCCGGCGTCCATGACCAGGCAGGTCCACAGCCAGCACCCGATGGCCGTCGCGCTCGAGCAGCGGGGCCACCCGCTCCCAGCACCACGCCCCGTGGCTCATGCCGTGGACGAGGACGAACTCCTTGCTCATGGTACCCTCCAGAGCGGACCACAAACCGGCTCACGATAGCCCAGGACCCGGAACGGCACAATGCTCAACCCGCACATCTTCCGCGCCTACGACGTCCGCGGCCGCGTCGGCGCCGACGTCAACCCCGAAGTCTTCGGCCAAGTCGGCCGTGCCTATGCCACGCTGCTGCGCCGGCGTGGTGGACGGGTGATGGCCGTCGGGCTCGACAACCGCCTGTCCTCCGGCGAGCTGAAAGCCGCCTTCGTCGCCGGCGTGCGTGCCGCCGGTGTCGACGTCGTGGATGTGGGCGAGGTGACCACGCCGATCCTGTACTTCGCCACCGCCCACTGGCGGCTCGATGGCGGCGCCATCATCACCGGCAGTCACAATCCGATCGAGTACAACGGCGTCAAGATGGTGTGGACTGGCGCCGCTCCACTGTCCGAGGAGGAGATCCAGTCGCTCCGCAAGCTGGCCGAGCGCGGCGACTACGAGACGGGGCAGGGCGGGCTCACCACGCGCGGGCCGCGGGACGATTACTTCGCGACCGTCGAGCGCCTGGTGCGGATCTCCCGGCGGCTCAAGGTCGTTGCCGACGCCGGCAACGGCGTGGCCGGACTCTACGGGCCGGAGCTGCTCCGGCGCCTCGGCTGTGAGGTCGTGGAGCTCCACTGCGAGTCGGACGGCAGCTTCCCCAACCACCTGCCTGACCCCGAGGATCCCAAGAACGTCGTGGACCTCCAGGCCAAGGTCCTCGAGGTCGGCGCCGACGCCGGTGTGGCCTGGGATGGTGACGCCGACCGGGTGGGCATCATCGACGAGCGGGGCCGGCGGCACGAGGCCGATCTCGTTCTCGTGCTCCTGGCCCGCGAACTGCTCGCTCGGCGGCCGGGCGAGAAGATCGTCTTCGACGTCAAGTCCTCTCAGCTCCTGGTGGACGAGATCAGGCGCCACGGCGGCGTCCCCGTCATGTGGAAGACGGGCCACTCCCACCTCAAGCGCAAGATGCGCGAGGACGGCATTCTGCTCGGCGGCGAGGTCAGCGGACACATGTTCTTTGCCGAGAACTACTACGGCGTCGACGACGGCATTCTCGCCGCCTGCAAGATCTTGGAAGTCGCCGCCCGGGCCACCGAGCCGCTCTCACGCCTGTTCGACTCGGTGCCCCACCTGCACGCCACCCCTGAGCTGAAGGCCTTCTGCCCGGACAGCGAGAAGTTCCGGGTCATCGAGGAACTGGGGCGAGACCTCAAGCAGCGCTACGAGACCATCGACATCGACGGGGCGAGGGTGCTCTTCCCCGGGGGCGGCTGGGGTCTGGTCCGCGCCTCCAACACGAACCCCTACCTCACGCTGCGCTTCGAAGCCCGGAGCGAGCAGCAGATCGAGGAGATGAAGCAAGTCATCTACGGCGCGCTCCGCCGCTATCCCTTCGTGACCCTGCCGGAGTAAGGGGCGGGCCCTCCAGGATCAGCCGGACAGCGGCCAGCACGCCCGACGCGGTCGGGCAGTCGCGCGCGCCCCACCAGCCCCCGGGATCGAGGAGTACCGCCGGCATCCCGGCGGCGCGGGCGCCGCGGACGTCGATCGAGTAGAGATCGCCCACGTACACCGCGGCGGCCGGGGCCACTCCGGCCCGCTCCAGCGCCAGCCGGAAGATCCGCGCATCCGGCTTCTCCACGCCCACCTCGGACGAGTCGATGACGAAGTCGAGGTGGGCGGCCAGACCGAGGTCCTCGAGGATGGCTCGAATCGACCCGTTGGAGTTGGAGATGACGGCGGTGCCCAGGCCGGCGCCGCGAGCCAGCCGTAACGCCGCTTCAGCCTCGGGGTCCGCTACGTTCCAGATCCCCACCGGCAGGTTGTAGGTCCGCCGCCACGCGGTCAGCGCGGTAACGAGGGCCGGGTCCCGAGCGCCGAGTTCCTCCAGAATGAGCGCGAGGTAGAGATCGGCGGTGCCCGAGGCTTCGGTGCCCGGGGCGCGCTGCGATTGTAGGAATTCGTCGAGGCGCACGCGCGCGCGCCACTCGGCGCGCTGCACGGCGTCGGCGTCGCCGCCGGCGGTCAGGCCGTGCCGGGCCAGCGCGCCGCCGATGGTGGCGTAGTTCATCCTCACGAGGGTGTTGCCGGCGTCGAAGAAGATCGTGCGGACGGGCGACGGTGGGCGCGAAACCATTCGAAGGAATGTTAAGGTACAGGCCCGTGGAGCTCAATTCGGGCCTCGGGCTCGCCGTGCGCTGGATCCACCTGGCCGCCGCGATTCTCGTCGTCGGCGCCTTCAGTGCGACGATCATCGCGGGGCGCCCCCCGCGACCCACCGCGATCGCCTGGGAGCGGCGCGTGCTCGGCTGGGGGCGCGGATTGCTCGTGCTGGCCGTGGTCTCCGGCCTGGGCGTCCTCGCGTATCAAACCGCCGTGGTCGAAGGCCGCGCCGAGGCCGCCGGCGAGCCCGGCGCGCTCCTCAAGCTGTTGCTGGAGACGACCGGCGGCCACGTGTGGCTCGCCCGTCACGGGCTCTTGCTGCTCCTCGCCGTGTTCGTGGCGTTTCGCGTCGACACCATGGCGAGGGCCGACTGGATCGCGGCGCGTGGCGAGGCCGCACTGCTCGCCCTCTGCGCGCTGGGGTTGCTGGGCGCCTCCGGGCACGCCGCCGCCGTGGAGCCGGGCACGTCGCTGGCGATCGGCGTCGACGCCGTGCATCTGCTGACGGCCGGGGTGTGGATCGGCGGTCTCCTGCCGATCGCCGGACTGCTGGCAGCGGCGAGCCACGAAGCCGGAGCCGACGCCCGGCCGTGGGCGGTGCTCGCCGCGCGACGCTTCTCGCGGATAGCGTTCGTCGTCGTCCTGGCCCTGGTCACATCCGGCATCTGGAATGCCGTCATCCAGGTGCAGAGCGTCGCCGGGCTCGTGGGCACGCCGTACGGCCGCCTGCTGCTGGTCAAGCTCGCCATCTTCGTCCCGATCCTCGGGCTGGCCGCGGTGAACCGCCGATGGTTGCTCCCGGCGCTCTCCGGCGAGGCCAGCACCGTCGGGCGGCCGGCGATGCGGCGGCTGGCGCGCCTCATGAGGTTCGAGGCCCTGCTCGGGCTGGCCGTGGTGGGCGTCGTGGCGGCGCTCGCCCTGACGCCGCCGGCGCGCCACGTGGAGGTGACGTGGCCCTTCACGTTCCGACTGTCGCTCGGGGCGCTGGACGCCGCCCCCGAACTGCGCCCGCGGGCGCTCGTCGGCTCCCAGCTCGTCGTGCTGGGGCTGGCCGCAGCGGCGGCGACGCTGACCCTGAGATCGCGACGGCTTCCCCTGCTCGCGCTGGGCCTCATCCTCGGTGCCGCGGGAGTCGGCCTGGCCGCGCCGACGCTCGCCATCGACGCCTACCCGACAACGTACCTGCGCCCCGCGGTCACCTATCACGTGGGCTCCATCGCCGAAGGCGCCTGGCTGTACCGCGAACACTGCGCCGCCTGCCACGGCCCGGCTGGCGCCGGCGATGGCCCGGCCGGCCGCGGGCTCCCCCGCCCGCCCGCAGATCTGCGCTCGGGGCACACCGGCCAGCACACCGCCGGCGACCTCTTCTGGTGGATCACCAACGGCATCGCCGCCGCAGGCATGCCGGGCTTCGGCGACCGGCTCACCGAGGAGCAGCGCTGGGATCTCGTGAACCTGGTACGCATGTTCGGCGCCGCCTTCCAAGCGCGCCTTCTCGGTCCGATGGTGGATTCGGGTCGGCGGGCGATCGTCGCACCGGACTTCGCCTTCGCCGTCGGCCCCATGCCGAGCCGGACACTGCGCGACTATCGGGGACGGCGCATCGTCCTCCTCGTGCTCTATGCGTTGCCGGCCTCCCGGCAGCGTCTGGCCCAGCTCGCCGGCAACTACGCGGGCCTGGCGATTCTTGGGGTCGAGGTGATCGCGGTGCCGCGCGACGCCGCCCCCGACGCCATCCGCCGGCTCGGCCCGAAGCCGCCCGTGCTGTTCCCGGTCGTGACCGAGGGGGCCCGCGAGATCGTGGCGGTCTACGATCTCCTCGCCGGCCCCCCCCACGCCGAGTTCCTCATCGACCGCCAAGGCTATCTGCGCGCCCGCTGGGCACCGGTCGGCGGCGTCGAACGCGACTTGAACCTCCTGCTGGCCGAGATCCAGCGTTTGAACGAGGAACGGCCGGCCCTGCCTCCCGCCGACGAGCACGTCCACTGATGCGCCTCTGGAAAGTGGTGGTGCTCCTCAATCTGGCGCTGGCCCTGGGTGTGGCCGCGGGGTATGTGTGGTGGGGACGGCGGGCCGAGCGGCTCCAGCGCGAGCTCGGCGAGGCCCGCGCCGCCCAGGCTGGCGTCGAGCGGGAATGGACCGTCCGCGGCGTCGTCCGAGCCATTCTGCCGGAGGCCGGCCTCCTCATCATCAGTCACGAGGAAATCCCCGGGTACATGGAGCCGATGACGATGGGCTTCCGGGTGGCCTCGCCCCAGATTTACGACCGGGTCCGGATCGGAGACGCGGTACGATTTACGCTGCGGGGCGCGCCACCCGCCGTGATCGTGACCGGGATCGAGCGCGCTCCGGTGGGAGGAGCCCGGCGGTGAGAACGCGCAGCATCCTGATGGCCGCCGTCTTGGCCGCGACCCTGGCCGCGCCGGCGGCGGGGGCCACGCTCTACGTCACGAACACCAAGGCCGACTCGCTGTCGATCATCGACACCGACACCTTCGAGGTGATCGGCACCATCGCCCTCGGGCGCGGCAAACCCAACCGGATCGCGTTCCATCCCGACGGCCGGCAGGCCTGGGTGGTCTACGACAAGAGCCGGGACCTGGGGGTCATCGACGTCGAGACGCGGCGGCTGCTCAAGCGCGTCCGGATCGGCGGCAACCCTTACAACCTCGCCTTCACGTCCGACGGCCGCTACGTGTACGTGCTGGACTGGTCCAGTGAGACCAGCCAGGACGAGGTCATCGTCTACGACCTCAAGGCCGAGCGCATCGAGGCGCGGATCGAGGTCTCCACCTGGCCGGCCCACGGCGTCTTCTCCCGCGACGGCCGGCTCTTTTACGTCTCCGGCGAGACCGCCGGCGACCTGACGGTCATCGACACGACGACGCGGACGATCCTGGCGCGCATCGTCCACGGCGGCGGCGACGCCATGGGCCTGGCCCTCACCGCCGACGGCAAGACTCTCTATGCGGCGGCCGGCGAGAACAAGGCGATCCTCAAGATCGACACGGCCACCCACCGCGTGCTGGGTGAGATTGCCCTGCCCGGGGTCGTCCACGAAGCGACGCTCACGCTGGACGGCCGTTTCCTCTACACGACGCTGCGCAAGATGAATCGTGTGGTCGTGGTCCGGGTGGCCGACGACAAGATCGTCGCCACCATCCCCCAGAAGAGTTACCCCGATCTGGTGACGATGGAGCCCACCGGACGGTACGCGCTGGTGACCAATCGCTACGCCGATCTCGTGTCGGTGATCGACCTCACCACCCACGTCCAGGTGCGGACGATCCCCGTCGGGCGGGCGCCCCACGGCATGGCGCTCCGTCCGCGGTGAGCTCGCGGCGAGATCGAGCCTATCGCTCGAGCGGGTAGCCCCGCGCGCGCCACCCGCCGAGGCCGTCCTCGAGCACGAACACGTCGGTGTAGCCGTGACTGCGCAAGAACTGATAGACGGGCGTGACCGCCGGCACCGGGCAGGCACAGTAGAGGATGACCAACCGGTCCCGGGGAATCTCACCCAGCCGACGCTCCATCTCGTCCAGGGGGATGGAGCGGGCCGCTGGCAGCCGGCCGGACCGATAGTCGGCGGCCGGGCGCAGATCGATGGGCAGCGGGGCCCGGCCCTCATCGATCAGGCCCTTGAGCGACTCGGCGTCGATCGTGAGCACGGTGGCGAACGGGCCGTGTCCGGCCCCGGCCAGCCCCGGGCCGGCGGCGAGGACGGCGAGCACGATAGCCGCGATCAGGCATCGGTCGCGCAGTGATGTGGGAGTGCGCCCGGCCATCGAGATCCACTATACCGCGCCTCCACCGGCAGTCGGCCCTGGACACGCCGGACGACCACGTGCATCGAGCCGGGTGTCGTGTATAAAGTCGTCATCCTGATGACCGGAGCGCTCGCCATCTCCGTGAACCCACTTCGCACCGCCGCGCTGGTGATGATCTGGGCGGTGCTGGCAGCCGGCGCCGCCGGAGCCGGCCACGGCTCGGGTGGGCCCGTCCTGTTCATCCCGGCCGACGACGTCAAGCGTCTGGTCGAGGACGGCGAGCGGGTGGTGTTCGTCGATCTCAGCCCAGAGCAGGAGTTCCGCCAGGGCCGGCTCCCGGGGGCGCGTTCCCTTCCTCTGGTGGACCTTTCGCGCCGATACGGCGAGATCCCGCGGGCCGGCCGGGTCGTGCTGTACTGCGCCTGTCCGATGGATGACGCGCAGGCGGCTTACCAGTTCCTGCTGGATCAGGGCTATCGCAACGTCGCCGTGCTCGAGGAGGGGCTGGCCAGCTGGAGGCGGCGTGGGTATCAGCTCGAACGATGAATGAACCCAGCGCACCTCCAACAGGCCACCCACGGCGTGAGCCGGCCTCGCGGCCCCCGCTCCAAAGGAACCCAGCGCACCTCCAACAGGCCACCCGCGGCATGAGCCGGCGTCGCGGCCCCTTCAAAGGAGACGCCTGACGTGAACGATCGAACACGTCGTCCGCTAGGTCATCGAGCGGCGCGGGGGATCGGCGGTCTCGCGATGGGGCTCGTCGTCCTGGTCGCTCTCACCGGGAAGACGCCCGCCACCGGCGGCGGCGCCAGCCAGGGTCACGGGGAGGCCTCCGAGCCCGGCCCTCGCGTGACGAGCGAGGAGCTGCATCGGCAGGGTGGGGTGCCGCGCGGTTGGAAGTTCACCCTGCCCGCCGGGGATCCGGCCAGGGGCCGGCGGGTCTTCGCCGACCTCGAGTGTTACAAGTGCCATGAGATCAAAGGCGAGTCGTTTCCCGCGTCGACCGCCGACGAAAAGAACGTCGGGCCCGAGCTGACTGGCATGGGAAGCCACCATCCCGCGGAGTATTTCGCCGAGTCGATCCTGGCCCCCAACGCCGTGATCGTGACCGGCCCCGGGCACACGGGCCCGGACGGACGGTCCATCATGCCGAGCTTCGCCGACAGCCTGTCGGTCAGCCAGCTCGTCGACCTCGTCGCGTATCTCAAGAGCCAGACGGCGGGGAGCCTCGAGCACGCCGGAGAAGTCGAGCGCGAGCAAATCGTCGGCGACTATCGCGTGCGTCTCGTCTACGTGAGCGGCCACGGCAACCACCAGGGCGCCGGCCACCAGCACGGCAAGTCGGGCGCCCACGGTCCCGGCTCCACCGGTCACCTGATGGCGTTCATCCTCGATCGTGACACCAACGAGGCCGTGCCTTACCTCGCCGTCACGGCGATCATCCACGCGGCCGATCGCCCCCCACGCTCGCTCGGCCTGGCGCCGAGTATGGGCGAGCGCGGCTTTCACTACGGCGCCAACATCGCGTTGCCGACTCGCACCCAGAAGATCACGCTGGCCATCGGCCCCACCTCGATGCAGATGCTGCCGGCGGCCCGCGGTCGCTACAAGAGCCCGGCCTCGGCCGCGTTCGAGTGGAGCGACCGGTGAATCCAGCCTGGGCGGACCACGGCGCCGGGCTCAGGTCGGCCGGCATGAGCCCTCTGCTGGAGGCGCTCATCTGGGCCGCGCTGGCGTTCCTCGTCGGCCTGGCCATCGTCGCCATCATCGGCGTGCTGGCCCGCCGCCGGACGCCCCGCGCGCCTTTGATCTTGGCGGCGCTGGTGCTCCTGCCGGTGGCGGCCGAGCCGCACGCGGCGCTGCTGAAGTCTTCCCCGGGCGCGCGCGCGTCGCTGCGAAACCCGCCGGCCCGCGTGGAGCTATGGTTCAACGAGCGCCTGGAAGGCGCCTATTCGAGCGTGTCGGTCCGGGACGCCGCCGGCGCCCAGGTCGATCTGCGGGATGTCACCGTGGGACCCACCGATCCCAAGCGCCTGTCGGTGTCGCTGCCGCCGCTGCCGGCCGGCAGCTACACCGTTCGGTTCCGGGTCCTGTCGGTGGACGGCCACGTCGTCGAGTCGAGCTTCCCGTTCACCGTGAGCGACACGCGGGCCGGGCAATGAACCCAGCGCACCTCGAACAGGCCACCCACGGTTTAAGCCGGCCTCGCGGCCCCCGCTACAAAACATGCACATTGCAAAGGGCGGCGAGACCGCGTACCGTGGCGCCGCCATGCTGACGTCGCGCGCCCTCAGGCGGCTGGGCAGGACGACCGGCCTGCTCCTCGGGGTCCTGGCCCTGGCCGCCTCGGTGGTCAACGTAGTCAGCCATCCTCACATCCACGTCGCCCCCGAAGCCAGCTACTTCAACCAGGACCACGACCTCGTTGCTTTCGCTGCGACGGGCGGCGGGGCTCCGCTGCCAGTTCCCGCCACCGTCGAGCTTCTCGCCACGCCGATCGCCCGGGCTGTGATCGCGTGGACCGGTCACCCGGTCGCGCCCGTTCGCGGCCTCGCCGAGCCCCGGGCTCCTCCTCTCGCCTAGCCCTACCGCACCGCCGCCTTAGACCCGACGGGTCGCAGCCGGCATGCCGGCGCGGGCGGTTTCTCCTATCTCGGTGCAGGGAGGACTCCGTATGCGCGTTCTCATGCGAACGTTGGTCGTCTGCATCTTGCTGACTCCGGGCTTCTTCACCAGGCCCGTAATTGCTCAGGAGGCCGAGGCATTCCGTCAGGAGATCGAGCGGCTTCGCAAACAACTCGACCAAGTCAAGCAGGAATACGAGAAAGCGCTCGTCACGTTCGGCGAGCGGCTCCAGCTGCTGGAGGCCTGGCCGGCGACCGCGGCCACCCGACCGGTTGGGGTGGACGTGGCTCAGGCCCCGGCCGGTCAGGCGCCGGCTCCCCAGCCCACGCTGATGGACTGGGCGCGACGCCGCGAGCCGTTCTCGCTCACCGAGCGCACGGGCCGCGGCCAACTCCTCTTCGACATCGGCGTCGTCGGGGACTTCATCGCCAACCTCACGCAGGACAACGTCGACAAGGCCGACGCCGGCACCTTCGCGGGTCGCGAAAACCGGTTCTTCCCCCGCGAGATCGAACTCTTGGTCTTCGGCCAGATCGATCCCTACGCGCGGGGAGAGGTCAGGATAGAGGCGGCCGAGGAGTTCGAGGACGGCGCGCGCGAGCTGCACCTCGGCCTGGCCGAAGCCCACCTCACGCTGCTCACGCTCCCATTCGGCACCCAGGCCAAGATGGGCCTCATGCGCAACCGCTTCGGCCTGCTGAACGAGCGGCACCGGGAGGCCTTACCGCAGCCTGACGTCCCCAACGTCTTGGTCCGGTTCCTCGGGGAGGAGGGCCTCGTCGAGCCCGGCCTGGAGTTCACATGGGTCCCGCCGTGGCCTTTCTATTTCGAGGTGCTCGGCGGAATCTTCAACGGCGACAACGAGGACGCCTTCGGTCGCGGCAGCCTCAAGGTGCCGCTCGTGACCGGTCGCCTGCGCACGTTCTTTGAGCTCGGAGACCTCGGCGCCATTCAGCTCGGCACCTCGGTGGCGAACGGGCAGACCGAGGCGCGCCGGCGGCAAACCTTCGTCGGCGTGGACGCCAAGTACAAGCACACTCCGGAGGGCTGGCGCCATCCGCTGCTGACGCTGGCCAGCGAGGGCATCTGGTCCATCCGGCGCGTCGGAATCGAGGAGGAGGTCGACACCGACGGCGACGGGGTGCCCGACACAACGGTGGAGATCGACACGCGGACCCGGCGGCGCTTCGGGTGGTACGCCTACGGCGAGGTGCAACCCTGGCGGCGCTGGGCGGGCGGCATCCGTTACGACTCCACACAGTTCCTCGAGGACCCCGGGCGGGAATGGGCGATCGAGCCCTACCTCGCCTTCCTGGCCTCCGACTTCCTGCGCTTTCGGCTGGGGTACAAGCACACCGAGCGCGACAACCGGGAGGTGTTCAACCTGAACGGGGGGAGCGCACGCATCGTGGACGAGATCTTCTTCCAGGCGACCTTCTTCCTCGGCGCGCACCCGGCGCATCCGTTCTGAAGGAGGAGTGCAACCATGTGGCGAGCGATACTCCTGCTAACCGCTGTCCTTCTCGCCCTCGCGCCTGGGGGGGAGGCCGTGGCCAAGGTCCGCGTGGTGGCGTCCACCCCCGATCTCAAGTCCCTCAGCGAGGCGGTCGGTGGCGAGCTTGTCGACGTGGTAAGTCTCGTCCGGGGCACACAGAACGCACACGATGTCGAAGTGCGTCCCAGCCTCATGCTGAAGCTCCGTCACGCCGATCTGCTCGTGCGCAACGGGCTGGGTCTCGACTACTGGGTCGAGCCACTCGTGGTCGGCGCCCAGAACGCGCGCATTCTGCCGGGCACTCCCGGCTACGTCGACGCCTCACGCGGCGTGGCCGTCATCGCTGCCAAGGGACCGGTCGACCGGTCACGCGGCGACGTCCACCCCGAGGGCGACCCGCATTACACACTCGACCCCACGAACGCCGCGGTCGTCACCGCGAACATCCTCGAGGGGATGACACGTGTGGCGCCGCAACACGGCGCGCAATTTGAGGCGCGGCGCCGCGATTTCCTCCGGCAGCTCGAGACTCACCTGGCCCGATGGGAGAAGACGCTGGAACCGGTGCGCGGCGCGAAGGTCATCACGTACCACGAGACATTCAACTATTTTTTGCGTCGATTCGGTCTCGAGCTGGCCGGCGCCATCGAGGACCGTCCCGGGATCCCTCCCTCACCCTCGCACCTGGCCGATCTGATCCGGACCATCCGCGAGCAGCGGATCAGAGTCGTCATGGCCGAACCCTACGCCGATCAGAAGGCCGTCGCGCTCGTGGCCCGCGAGAGCGGTGCCAAGGCGCTCAACGTCCCATCGTCGGTCGGCGGCGCCCGCGGCGTAGAGACCTACCTGGATCTCTTCGAGCGACTGACCACGGCCCTGGCCGACGCGCTCCGATAGGGCGGGTGACGTGGTCGATCTGCTGACGTTACTCTGGGCGCCCTTCCTGATGTGTCTGGTGCTCACGGGCATCCACGCCTATCTCGGCCTGCACGTGATCGCCCGCGAAGTGGTCTTTGTCGACATCGCGCTGGCCCAGATCGCCGCGCTGGGCGCCACCGCCGCCGTGCTCCTGGGCGCAAATCTAGAATCGTGGACGTCGTACGCCAGCGGCCTGGCCGCCACGTTCGTCGGCGCCCTCGTCCTGGCCCTCACCCGCACCCGGGAGCGCCGCGTCTCTCAGGAGGCGGTCATCGGCGTGGTCTACGCGGTGTCGGCGGCAGCCACCGTGCTGCTCGTCGCCACCGCGCCCCACGGCGCCGAGCACCTGCGGGCCATGCTCGTCGGCAGCATCCTGACCGTGCGCGGCAGTGAGGTACTGGCCGTCGGCGCCCTCTATGCCGCCGTCGGCCTGCTCCACTGGATCTTCCGGCGGCCGTTCCTGCTGATCTCGTTCGACCCCGAGGCCGCCTTCCGGGAGGGCTGGCGTGTTCGACTCTGGGATCTGCTCTTCTATGCGTCGTTCGGGATCGTGGTGACGAGTTCGGTCAGGATCGCCGGCGTGCTGCTCGTCTTTTCCTATCTGATCGTGCCCGCCCTGGCCGCGGCCGCGCTGGGTGGCTCGGTGGCCAGGCGCCTGGCCGTGGCCTGGAGCCTGGGCGCCGGAGTCAGCGTCCTGGGCGTGGCGGCGTCGGCCGCGCTCGACCTGCCGACCGGCGCAACCGTGGTCTGCGCCTTCGGTGCGACGTTGCTCGCCGGCTGGGCACTGGCCCGACTGACCGGGATGGTGGCGCCGGCAGGCCCCGGCCGCAAAGCGTAAGGAAGCGGCGGCCCGCCCCGTACAATCGTCTGATGGCCCGTGCAGAGCGCAGCGAGCGCGGCCGGGGGCGACTTTCTAGCGAGGCCCGCGAGCCCGGCTCGCTCCGAGGGTGGCCTGCCCTAGGCGCAGGGGGCTTACGATGACGGCGGTCCACGCCCGCGCCTTGCTCACCGCCGCCGGCGGCGCCTTTGTGGCGCTGGCCGCCGGCGCCGCGCTGGCCGATGCGCTGCCGCTCGACGCCACCGTGCGGCAGACGTTGCTCGAGTGGGCGACGCCCTCCGTGCTGTCGGTCATGCGGATGGTGAACTACGCCGGCGAGTGGCCGGTGCTCGTGCCGGGCGCGCTCCTGCTGTTGCTGGTGCTAGCGCGCGCCCGCGCGCGCTGGTGGGTCTGGCTCGGGTTCATGGTTGCGGCGCCGCTCCTGGAGGGAGCGGCCAAGCCCCTGATCGGCCGCCTGCGGCCTGAAGGCGAGGCCTTCGGGTTTCCCAGCGGCCACGCCACCGCGGCCGCCGCCGTCTTCGGCGCCGTCGTTTACCTGGCGGAGGCCCTGCCCCCGGGCCCGCGGATCGCCGTCCGCCTGGCCGGGCTGGCTATGATCCTCCTGGTGGCGACCGCCCGCGTGATGCTGGGCGCTCACTGGCCGTCCGACGTCGTAGCCGGCGTCGCCCTCGGCTTCGCCCTGGCCTCGGCGGCGGCGTTGGCCGCGCCGGCTCAGCCGTCGCTGAGCCGGGAACGCTGATCGCGGACGCCCAGGGCGAGCGCCACCACCTCGCGGACCTCGTCGCGCTTGAAGGGCTTGGCCACCACGTGGTCAACGCCCCGGCCCTCGGCATCCACCGGATCGATACGGTCGCCCCAACCCGTGACCATCACCACCGGGGTGCCCGGCCGCCATAGCTTCACCAGACGGGCCACCTCCCAGCCGGAGACGGCCGGCATGCCGAGGTCGGTGATGACGAGATCAAACGCCTCGCGCCCGAACCGGGCCAGGCCGGTCTGGGCGTCGGTGCATACCGCCACGGTGTGGCCGTCGCGGACCAGCTGATCGTTGAGCACGTCGGCCACTTCCTTCTCGTCGTCGATGATCAAGATCCGGCCGGTGGCCTTGGAGCGCAGCGCCGGCTTCGCCGGCCCGTCGTGGACGGTCTCGCCGCCGGTCGGGAACTTGAGAATGAAGGTGGTCCCCTGCCCGAGCCGGCTCTGCACGTCGATCTCGCCGTTGTGACGGCCGACGATGCCGTACACGACGCTCAGGCCGAGGCCGGTGCCCCGCTCCCCTTTCGTGGTGAAGAACGGATCGAAAATGCGCTGCCGGACGTCTTCCGACATGCCGACGCCGGAGTCGCTGACGGCACACAGCACCCGGCCGCCCTCCATCCCGGTGCGAAGCGTCACGCGCCCGCCGTCGGGCATGGCGTCGAGCGCGTTGAAGATGATGTTGGTGAGCGCCTCGCGGATCTCGGACGGATCGCCGGCGAAGGCCGGCGCCGTCGTGGTCTCCACCACCATCTCGTAGCGGATTCCTTTGGCCTGCGCTTCGTCTTTCCACCGCGAGCGCGTGACCTCCACCATCTCCTCCACGAGCTGGTTCATGAGGACCGGCTGGAAGGGGCGGGCCCGGCGCACGCGCGTGAACTCCTGGATGCGCCGGACGGTCTGCGCGGCGTCGAGGGCCACGTTGATGATGACGTGGAGCTGCCGCTGGAGCTCGGGGTCCTCGGTCTCGTTGAGGAGCACTTCGGCCCGCCCCACGATGATGGCCAGCACGTTGTTGAAGTCGTGGGCCACGCCGCCGGCCATCTCGCCCAGCGCGCGCAACCGCTCGCCCTGGACGATCCGGTGCTGCGACTCCTCGACAGCCCGGAGGGCGGCTCGCAAGTCGCCGTAGAGACGGCTGTTCTCCAGGGCGATGGCCGCCTGGTCGGCGAAGGTCTGCACCAGCGCCACCTCGGGCTCGGTGAAGCGGCGGCCGGTGAGGCCCCCGATGCCGAGGATGCCGATGATCTGCCGCTTGACCCGGAGCGGAACAGCCAGGAACGACGGCTTGCCCAGGGCGGCGAGCCGGTCCCGCATCTCTTCGGGGTACGCGATGGTGTCGTCTTCGAGGACGTCCTCCGTCCACACCGGCGTGCCCTGGGCGATCGCTCGACCCGCGACCCCCCAGCCCGGCGGGGCGACCGCCGGCAGCTCGGCGGTGATCTGCGTCTCGCCCTTGGCCGTGATGAGCTTCAGCGACCCGTCCGGCTCCAGCAGCCGCAGCACCGAGAACGTGCCGCCGAGGAGCAGCAGGGCGCTGTCCACGATTCGCTCGCCCACGTCGGCGGCGTCCAGGCTCTCGGTCAGCATCCGGGCCAGGCGGGCCAGCTCCTCCGCCTCCCGGCGCCGGCGCGTGGCCTCGGAGTACAGCCGCGCGTTCTCGATGAACATGGCGGCCTGGTCGCTGATGCCTTCCACCAGCCGGAGCTCATCCGTCGTGAACTGGCGTCGCTCGGTCCACCAGACGGCGAAGAACCCGCCGATGGGCTGGCCCTTGACGATCATGGGCACGAACAGCACGGACTGGTGGGGGAAGCGCTCGAAGCTCTCGCGGTGGATCCGGGGGTCGTTGGCGGAGTCGCTCGACCAGATGGGCTGCCGCTTGCGCCAGGTCTCCTCCATCGCCGGGTGGCCTTTGATGGGGACGGGGAAGCGCAGGAAACGCTCGTAGAGCTCCTGGGGCACGCGATAGCCGGCGATGGGGCTGAGGTATTGCTCGTCGGCATCAGCCAGGTAGGCCCCCACCATGTCGGCCCCCAGGGCGCGAGAGATCTCGCGGGCCACCCGGCGCATCGTCTCGGTCGGGTCCAGCGTCGAGCTGAGAGCCTGGGTGATGGTGAGGAGCGTCTCGGTCTCCCGCAGACGGACCTGGGTCTGCTGGAAGAGCCGGGCCTTGTCGATGGCGACCGCGGCGTGCGCCGCGATGCCCCGGGCCAGCGCGATCTCTTTGGGCGTGAAGGCGTGGGGCGTTCCCGGCGAGTGCACGCCCAGCGTGCCCATCAGCCGGCCGCCGCTCACGAGAGGAATGATGAGCATAGAGCGCACGCCGAGGACATCGGGCAGCGCGGGCGCCATCGCGAAGTCGGGCGCATCGGCCTCGAGGATCACGGGGTCCTGACCACGGAGGGCCTCGAGGACGGCGGGCAGCCGGGCCGTGTCGCGTAGCGCGACGAACGCGCGGCGGTGGGCGTCGGGCAGGCCGGACGCCGCGGCGGGGATCAGCGTCTGGTCGGTAGGATCCAGCAGGAAGAGCAGGCACTGCGTGCCCCCCAGCAGCACGGCCGTCGTGCGGACGACCGTGTCGAGGACCTGGTCCAGCTCCTGGACGCCCTCGATGGCCTCGGCCAGGCGGAGCAGCGCCGCCGACACTTCCGCCTCCTCCCGCTGGGCGGCGAAGAGCCGGGCGTTGTCGATGGCCAGCGCGGCCTGGGTGGCCAGCGCGCGCAGGAACTCGATCTCCTCGTAAGGAAAGCTGCGGGGCTCGCGATGCAGCAGCTCGACAACGCCGAGCGCCCGTTCTTTGACTGTCAGCGGAACGGCCAGCATCGCCCGGTACCCGAACTCCGTCACCAGCGGGGTCCCCCGCCAGGCCGGCTCGGCCATAAGGTTGGCGTAGACGAGGGGCCGCCGCTCGAGCACGGCGATGCCGGTGAGGCTGTCGATCACGCTGAGGCGGTCCATAGCGGTCAGCCGCGCGTCGACCTCAGAGGCGGCCCGGAAGACGAGGTGGTCGCCCTCCAGCAGCAGCAGCCGGGCCGAGTGCATACCGACCAGGCGCCGCGCTTCCTCGGCGATGCGAGGCAAGAGGCGGTCGAGGTCGACCTCGGTGGCCAGCTCCCGGCTGAGCGCCACCAGCGCCTCCTGGCGCCGCTCCAGCCGCCGCCGCACCGTGGTGTCGCGGGCCGAGACCAGGATCGCGGGGGGGGCGCCGTCCTTCACCACCGCGCGCCCCACGCACTCCAGGATCAGTCGGGCGCCGTCCTTGTTGACGAACTCGGCGACGAAGGATTCGACCGGGCGGTCGCCGGCGGCCAGACGCTCCACGATCGTAGCCACCCGCCCGCGATCTTCCGGCGCCAGGAGATCGGCGATGCTCATCGCCAGCAGATCCTCACGCAGGTAACCGCTGGCCCGGGCGCCGGCCTCGTTGATCTCCAGGAACCGGCCGTCGAGGCCGTGCAGGTACACGACGTCGATTACGTTCTCGAACAGTTCCCGGTAGCGCGTCTCCGAGGCGGCCAGCCGGTCGCGCGCCTCCCGCTCGGCTGCGAGCAGGCGCGCGTTTTCCAGGGCCATGGCCGCCTGCTGCACCATGCCCTCGACCAGGCGAAGCTCTTCGGCGGTGAGGGGGCGCTGCTGCCGGGTCCAGAGCAGCGCGAAGCCGCCCACGATTTCGTCCTTGACCCGCATGGGCACCACCAGGGCCGCCTGGTGAGGCACCAGGCGCAGCAGCGGGTGATCGAACCGCGCGTCGCCCTCCAGCAACTGCAGGGGCCCGCCGCCCAGCGCCTTGATCGTCGCCATCAGCGCGCCGCCCGAGGGCGTCAGCGCCGTCGACAGCTTGTCAAATAAATCCTTGGGGATGTGATAGCCGGCCAGCGGCACGAGCTGGTCGCGGGCCGGCGTCATCCGCCAGGCGCCACCCATGTCGGCGCCGAGCGCACGCGCCAGGGCCCGGGTCGTGCGGCGGGCCACCTCGGCGATGTCCAGCGTCGAGCCGACCGCCTGGCTCACCGACAGCAGCGTCTCCGTCTGGCGCAGCCGCTGCTGGGTTTCCGTGTACAGGCGGGCATTCTCGACGGCGATCGCCACCTGGTTGGCGACGATCTTGAGCAGCTGTTCCTCGTCGGACTTGGCCCCGGCCGGCAGGAGGTGGCGAGCCGTCATGACGCCGAGCGTGCGGCCTCGCACGGCCAGCGGCAGCTTCCACTCGACCTCCGTCCAGTCCTCGGCCGGCGCCGTACCGGTGTTCACCAGCACGCTCGGTGAGCGCGCGACGGCCTGGCCGTCGGCCTCCACCCGGGCGCCCGGGAGATCGGTCAGCTCGACCACCAGGCTGCGCGTGCCCAGGGCCCGAGCCAGTGCGGGGAGCAGGCGTTCCAGGAGCGGGACCACGCCCAGCTCGGACGTGATGTCCTGCACCGCGGCGTGCAGGTCTTCGAGCTGCACGGCCCGCCGCACGAAGTGCTGGTTCAGCCGCTTGAGCTCCTCCACCTGGCTGACCAGGCGGTAGACGAGCCGCTGGTTCAGCTCACGGAGATAAGGGCCGGCTTCGCGCTCCTCCACCCGCTCGCGCTTGCCGCGGAGGAACTCGGCGACCTGCCCGGGGAACGTGTCGACGTCGATTGGTTTCTGGATGTAGCCGTCGCAGCCGGCAACGAGGGTGCGCTGGCGATCGCCCTCCATCGCGTAAGCGGTGACGGCGATCACCGGCGTGGCGCTCAGGCTGGGGAACGATTTGAGGATGACGCCAACCTCGTACCCATCGACGTTCGGCAGGTTGATGTCGAGCAGGATGAGCGCCGGCTCCTCGCGCAGGGCCGCCTCGATGCCGCTGAGGCCGTCCTCGGCCTCGACCAGCGTGTACCCCTCGGCGTCCAGCAGGGCCCGCACGAGGGCCCGGTTCTCCGGGTTGTCCTCGATGTTGAGGATCTTGGTGCCCCGCCCGGGCGGGAGCGGCCGTTGGGAGGTCACAGCGCCTCGGCCGCGGCCGGCGCCGGGGCCAACGGCAGGGTGAAGTGGAAGGTGGAGCCGAGGTTCTCGCGGCTCTCGGCCCACATCTGGCCGCCGTGGAGCTCGACGAACTTCTTACTGATGGCCAGCCCCAGCCCGGTGCCCCCGGCGTGCCGAGCCAGAGGGTTCTCCAGCCGCTCGAAGGGCTCGAAGAGCCGGCCGAGGTCGGCCTTGCGGATGCCCACACCGGTGTCGCTCACGCTCACGTGCACCGCTTCGGCCTCCGGGCGGGCCCGAACGACGACGCGCCCGCCCGGCGTGAACTTGATGGCGTTGGACAGGAGGTTCAGCAGGACCTGCTTGACCTTGGTGCGGTCGGCGGTGACGCGAAGCATGTCCACTGGAACGTCTCTCTCCACCTTGAGCGGCTTGCCGCGGGCGAGCGGCGCCGAGGACTCCATGCACTCGTCGACCAGCTCGAGAAGATCGAAGGGCTCGCGCTTGAGATCGAGCTTACCGGCTTCGATGCGGGAGATGTCCAGGATGCTGTTGATCAGCTGGAGGAGGTGGGTGCTGCTGTTGTGGACGGAGCGGACATAGGCCTCCTGCTTGTCGTTCAGCTCGCCGTCCAGGCGGTTCAGGAGGACCTTGGAGAACCCGATGATGGAGTTCAGCGGCGTGCGCAGCTCGTGCGACATGCTGGCCAGGAACTGCGACTTGAGGCGGCTGGCCTGCACGAGCTGGGCGTTGCTGGTACCGAGGTCCTCGTACAGTCGCGCGTTCTCCAGGGCCACCGCCGCCTGGTTGGCGAGCAGGGACAGGACCTCCAATTCTTGCTGGTCGAAGATCTCTCCGGACAGCTTCTCGCCGACGAGCAGGATGGCGATCAGCTTGTTCTCGATCTTCAGCGGCACGATCAGGGGCGCGGTGATCTCCTCCAGCTCGGCCTCGGACGTCTCGAAGTATCCGGCCAGCCGCGGGTTGAGCTTGGCCTCCTCCTTGACCAGCACCCCCTCCTCCATCACCAGCCAGCGGACCACCGGGCTGTCGGTGGGCAGCGGCTTCACCCGCAGGGGAGCGTCGAACGCCTGCTCGGTGCGATAGGGGACGAAGGCGTTGGTCTGGGGGTCGTGGGTCATGAGCACGCAGTGGCTGAGGGGGACGCCCTGGACGAGGCCCTGGACCAGGGTGTCGACCAACCGGTCGACGTTCAGGATGGCGCTCATCCGCTTGCTGAGGGCCAGCAGGGTCTCATAGCAGCCCTGGCGGCGGGAGAACATCAGCCGCTCGATCCGTCCCTCCAGCCGCTGCCCGAAGCCGAGCAGGAGCGTCATAGCGATACCCAGGGGCACGGCCACCCACACCACGCTGTGGGTCTCCGGGTCGAAGTACCGCTCCAGCGTCTGGGTCACCACGGCCAGCACCGACATGAGCACGACGCCCACGCCGGAGTAGACCGCCGCCTTCTTGACCACGACGTCGACGTCGAACATGCGGTAGCGCACGATCGACGTCCCCAGGGTCAAGGCGAAGAACATGTTGGCGGGGATGCCCACCGGGTAGATGAGGTCTGCCGGTGGATGAACGCGGGCCAGGATGAAGCGCACGAAGTCCACGAAGCCCCCGGCCAGGCTCACGAAGGAGCCCAGCAGCACCAGGCGGGCCCGGTTCCGCCGGAAGCTGGAGTCGATGGCGCGGTAGGCCCCGACCAGGAGGGAAATGCCGTAGATCAGGAAGGCGTTGAAGAAGACGAAGAACGGCATGTAGAGGGGGCCGGTGGCCGGCGCCCACCCCCAGTAGGTACCGGTCACACCCGTCATGAAGAGATCGGACTGGCTCAGATTGATGACGATGAACAGGAGCGACAGCGTGTAGGCCAGGACGAGCGAGCGGCGATGCAGGACCGTGGCGTCCAGGAAGATGAGGATGAAGTGGTAGTACAGCGCGGGGAGCGGGATGATGCCCACGTGGATCAGCACTTCCCAGAAGTAGGCCGTCGGCTCGTCGCCGCTCCGGCGGAGCATGAACACGCCGAAGTTCCAGACGGCCAGCCCCCCCACGAAGTAAGCGAAGACCCGGTTCAGCCGGCTGCCCGGGTTGCGGAAGAGGGCGATGCCGGCCAGCGAGACGTTCAGCAGGAAGGCGATGAGCGGGAGAAGCTTATGGAGGGTCACCGGCCGCCCCCTCGGCGCCCGCGAAGGGGAAGTGGTAGGACTCCTGGTCGACTTCCTTCTTGCGCTGCTCCTCCAGCTCCTCGCGCAGGATGCCGAACACGACCACGTCGAAGTGCTGGCCAGCGTGGAAGCCGGCCTGGCGGAGCACCCCTTCGCGCCGGAAGCCGTGCCGTATGAGCGAGTTGATCGACAGGCGGTTGTACTCGTACACCTTGGCCTCGATCCGCCGCAGGCCCAGCACGTCGAGCCCGTAGGCGCAGATCAGCTTGCCGGCTTCGATGCCGAGCCCGCGGCGCAGGGCCCGGGGGTCGGTGATCATGGTCTCCAGGAACGCGTACCCTTCGAGTAGGTGGATGTTGAACAGGCGCACCAGGCCGAGCGGCCGCGTCCCTCGCGCGTCGGTCGGCGGCGCCGCCATGATCACCAGCACCACCTGCGTACCGTCGTTGAGGCACGCCTCGTAGAAGGCCGGGTGCTTGTCGTAGACGTGCTTGTACGCGCGGAGGAACTCGCTGCCCACCATGCGGTCGAGGAACGGGTCCTCGGCCCACTGGTCCAGGATTTCGAGGTCGGCGGGCGCCAGCGTGCGGAGATACACGAGCCGGCCACGGGCGATCACGACGCCTCGTGCCTCCGGGCTGTCGGGTCGGAGGTCCGCCCGCTCGTCCACGTAACTCATCCCTGGCCCTCGTCCGGCCGGTCGAGCGCCGGGAGAGTCCGCGATCGCTGGAGTGCTCGTCGAACGTGCGCATTCGCCCGACGGATCATCATACCGCCCGCGCACTCCGGGCCGGGACTTCGTTCGGCACGCCGTCCGGCCACCCCCAACGGATGGACCCGATCACGTCAACGCCCCCGAGCCGCGGGGGCGCCTCGGGACCGAACCATCCTGTCCGGCGACGCGGGGCGCCGCGCCTCGGGGCGACGTCGGCGGCTTACCGCTGGCCAGCCCGCGCGAAGGCCAGCAGGCTCAGCGAGGCCAGGAACGTCGCGCGCATGTCCAGGACCTCGAACCCCGCGCGGGCCAGCGCGCGCCAGAACTCCTCGCGGCCGAGGTACTGGGGCTCGTAACGGCGGAAGGCCTCGAAGGTGGCCGTCGGGAAAAGCCAGCGCAGCGCGCGCACCGCCGCGACGAGGCCCTGCTGGGCCCGGATCTCTCGGAACGTGCGGGCCACGCGGGCAGGTCGCGCATAGGTGAGGAAGATCCCGTGGCCTCCGGGGCGAAGCGCGCGCCGCGACGCCTGCAGGACGCCCGGGGGATCGGGATGCCAGTAGAGGGTGTGCATGCTGACCACGACGTCGAACGTGCCCGCGTCCGGAACGGGGTCCCGAGCGACGTCGAGGTGATGGAA
This sequence comes from Candidatus Rokuibacteriota bacterium, assembly GCA_050731755.1. GTDB lineage: Bacteria > Methylomirabilota > Methylomirabilia > Rokubacteriales > CSP1-6 > JBOHPP01. Next base: position 26,309 of record JBOHPP010000007.1, read on the forward strand.
CGTGACGTTGCTCATGCCGCCGTGGCGCCGACGGGCGACGGCGACGAGATGCTCGACGGCATCCACGGCGACGACCTGGTACCCTTCGCGGGCCAGCCGCGCCGCCACCGTCCCCGTCCCGCAGGCGATGTCGAGCACCTTGACGCCCCGCGGCGCGGCGGCGGCGCCGGCCCGCGCCACGCAGGCGCTCACCTCGGCCAGGAGCGCCTGGTAGGGCGGGAAGCCCCCGATGATGGCGTCATAGCCGAGGCCGTACCCGATCGCCACCAGGCGCTCGAGCGCGCCTCGCCCGGTCGACCTCGCCGGCCTCGTCGCGGGCTCCTTCACGGCCACCGCCCGCTCGTCCTTCATCGAGCCCCGCTGGCCTTGCGCGCCCACACCAGCAGGCTGGTGGCGTTCAGGAACGTCCGCCGCGTCTCGAGCACAGTGAAGCCCACGCTGCGCAGCTCGCGGGTGAAGGTCGCCTCGTCCCAGTAGTGCGGGCCGACGGGCTTGCGCCCGGCCTCGAACAGGGCGTTGGGCACGAGCCAGAGGCACAAGGCCCGGAAGGCGGCCGCCCGTCCCTCCCGCGCTTTCACCTCGGCGAACGTGGGCCACATCGCCATGCGGCGCGTGTGGTTCACGATGACGGCGTGCCCGCCCGGCTTCAGAACCCGGTACGCTTCCTCCAGGAGACGCCGGGGCGCCGGATGGGCGTACAGCGTGTGGATACTCACGACCTGGTCGAACATCGCCTCCCACAGCCCGTTGCCGCCTCCCAGGTCGGCATTCTGGAAAGCCAGGTGCGACAGGCGCCGGGCCCGGCGCTTCTCGCGGGCTAGATCGATGAGGCCGCCGTAGGGGTCGATGCCCAGCACCGAAAAGCCGGCCTCGGCCAGGACACAGCTGAAGTTGCCGGGGCCGCAGCCGATCTCGAGCACGCGGGCGTCGCCGCGTTGGGTGCCACCGGGCACCGAGGCCTCGACCTTGGCCAGCACTTCGTTCTGCAGCGCGCGGTACGGTCCGAACCGATCGAAGATGTAGTCGTAGATGACCCCGTACCCGATCGACACGGTCCGGTCGAGGCCCCATTGCAATCCACCAAGCACCGAGCGCACGATACCGGCGCTTGACGTCTGCTTCTTCGTCTCGGTTTGTGAAAGCATAATGCTCCCTAGGCCCGTTGGCGCAGGGCCTGTTCGACCGCGGTACGCAGTCTGTCGCGGGTGAAGGGTTTCAGGCAAATGGCGTGGAAGCCACGCTCGGCCGCGTCCTGCATGACGTCCGCGGAGCCGTGGCCGGTCAGCAGCATGAAGGCCATCTCAGGCCGCAGGGCGCGAGCCCGCTCGAAGACCTGGAAGCCATTCATGTCGGGCATCTTGTAGTCTACGATCATGAGATCGAAGAGCTCCTTACCGACGAGGTCGAGCGCCACGTTCGGACGATTGGCGCCCTTGACCGCGTATCCGAGCGATTGGAGGATGTTCACGCAGAGCACGATCATTTCACCGGCGTCGTCGACGACCAGCACCTGGCGTTTGCGCTCCGGCATCATGGAGCGCCTCCGCCCGCGCGCCGACAGCGGGCGCCGTCGGCTCGGCCACCGCGGACTAGTGAAAACGCACTAGGGAGGGCCGGAGCCGCCGCCGATCGGTCCAGCGCATCGGGCGGGCCGCCCCGCACTCGAGCCATCGGAAGCCTTTCCGCCGGGCGCGCCGACGCCCGGCCGTACCGCACCCGCGGCTTCTTTCAGACCTATCAGGCGGCCCGAGAAACTGTCAACGTTTGCGGGAGACCGTGCCGGCCCGCCTCACTTGCGCGACCAGCGGCCTCCTTCATTCTGCACCCAGGCGCCGGCGGGCGCCCGGTCACGATGAGCCCGCGCGAAGCCGGCCTGGACGCGGGCCAGATCGCCCGCCGGCATGTTGTTCTGTTCCACCAGCGTGCGATAGAGGACCATCCGGTCGCGATTCTCCGCCGCCGCCAGAGCGGCCACGTTCCCGGGACAGGCCTCGCCTGGACGCGCCTCCAGAAGCCCCTGGTCGTTCTCGCCCAGACAGCCGGCTTTCAACGCGGCAGACAGCTCCGGGTACCGGGCTCGGCGCGACTCGATGACCGCCATGATCTCCGGCGTGCGCGTCTTCAGCTCGGGCAGCGGCTGTGCCTCGGCGATGGACGGGCCGAGGGAAAGCCGCCACCCCGCGAGCGGCGGGGCCGGGGCGGCACCGTCACGCTTGGGTGGCGGGGGCGGGGCCGGCGACCGCACGACGTCCTCGATGCCCGAGGCGGCGTTGTCGATGGTTTCCTGCGGGAAATTCACGTTGACGGTCACCGCCACGCAGCCGGTGACGAGCAGAGCCAGCAGGGCCGGCCAGGGACGCGCGGCCGCCGCGTGTGTGCGAGCGCCTGTCATGGGTTCCCCCTCGTGAACGTGCGGGCCAGCACCGTGAGCGGCACGTTTCGAAAGTTGATCGCCTCCACCGCAGCCGGGAAGAGCCCCAGCCGCTTGCGGCCGCGGAGTGACAGATCGAGCCGGCCCTCGCCGCGATTCACCCGGAGGTCAGCGTGGAGCGACTCGTACGGGAAGAGCCGGAGATTCTCGAGCGTCTGGCGCATCACGCCGGTGGTCTCGACCTGGACGGCGCTCGTCTCGAGCAGGCGCTGCACAGCGTCGACGCTGACCTCACCTCCGTCGTGCTCCGACTCCATGCGGACCGTCGCCACGATCCCGTCCGCGGCGGCGTATTGGGCAGCCGCCACGTAGCCGACCCGACCGGTGATGCGGGCGATGCGCCAGCCCGACTCGCGCACGAGTTCGGCGAGGTCCACACCGTTGGCTTCCAGGCGCGCCCGGACCGGCGTGGCCCGACCGTCGGCGGCCACCTCCAGCCAGCCGCGACCGCGGCCCCCTGAATGCGCGTATGCGATGTCGGAGACGAGCAAGCGTTCCTCGGCGAGGATGGCAATCGCGCGGACACTGGTGAGTGCGAGGCCCCAGCCACTCACTCGGTCGACCGTCACCGACCCCGGCGGCACGGCGTCGGCGACCCCCCACCGCACTGGCACCACGGCACGGACATCGAGGAGCACGACCGGCGCTCCCGCGTTCACCTCGGCGCGCGGCGCGTTGGCCTCGAGGCTGCCGCGAACCTCCAGGTGATCGCCGTAGCGGACCTCGCCCTGAAAGCGCGCCCGGCCCGCCAGTGTCGTGGCTCGGGGGAGCGCAGGAGCCAAACGCCCCAGATCCTCGACGTTCACATCCACCGTCATGGGCCACAGCGTGGCGCCCCGGGAGGCCGCCGTCATCACCGCCGCCGTCCGTCCCCCGAGCGCGAACGTGAGCGTCGCCTGCTCGGCCGTCGCGACGCGCACGCCGGGGCCCCTGAAGGTGAGGCGCGCGTCCAGCGTCGCATCCACCGGCGTGGCGAACCCGCCCACGGCAACCTCGCGCGCCCCAAGGGTCGCGGCCGCGGCCGTCTCGTTTCCACGGACGCTGCCGGAGAACCGCGCGCTCAGGCTGCGCGCCGTCGCGTCGCCGGGCAACGGGCTCAGCCCGAGAGCCCGGGCGGTACGGCGCGCGTCGAGTGGCGTCGCGGTCAGTTCGCCGTCGAAGGCCCCGGAGCCGGGCCGGTAGGCGGCGCGCCCGTTGACCGCGCTGCCGATGACGCTGCCTCGCGCGGTGCCCGAGATCATCCAGCCCTGCGGCCGGTGGTCAAGCGCCGCCTCGCCCTCGAGCTTGACGTCGGCGCCCCAGTCGAACGCATAGCGGGAGACCCGCAGCCCGGTGCCACTGGCATCGAAGCCGGCGGTGAAGTCGATCACGGCCGGAGTGTCGCGAGCGTCGCCCACGGTGAACCGCCCGTGCGCCGTCGACTCACCCTGGCGAACCAGACGAAGGTCGCCCCGTCCGGCCAGCGCGACGGGCACCGGAAGCGCGGCCGGCCACAGTCCAGGGAGCCCGGCGGGCTCCGCGGCCAGCTCGACTTCTGCGCGGATAGACTCCGGGTCCGGAGTCGTCGTGCGCAGGGTGGCGGTCAGCGCGGACCGATCACCCGTGGGACCGACCACCACGGTGGCGTTCAGCGTGTCGCCGCTCTTGTCGCCAGTGATGGTGAACGGCATGACGCGGCCGTCGATGTTGAGCGCGCCCTCGGCGATGCGGATGGCGAAGGTACCCGGCCAAGCGTGCAGCGCGAGGAACGCGTGGCGCAGGGCCTCCGGCCACGCCGGACTCGCCGCGGTCGAAGGCCCGTTGGCTGGTGAGTACGTGATCGACGCCGACACGGCGACGACCGAAAGCCGGCGGCCGGCCGGCGCCAGCAGGGGCAGGACCCCGCCGCCGATCTCCACCTCCCGCACCCGCGCCTGCAGCGGCCACGCCGGCGAGGGGTGAAAGCGGACGTCCCAGAGCCGCAGGCGCGAGCCGTCCATGGCCGCCCGGGCCACCGTGATCGGCAACCCCGTGCGGGCGCTGAGGACGCTCGCCACCAGGCGCGCAGTCCGCCGAGCCTCGCCCAGGACGTACCAGGCGGCGCCCGCGCCGACGGCCAGCGCCACCAGCACCGCGACGGCGAGAACGCGACGGGCGCGCACGCTCATGGCTTCACGCTATCAGACGGCGCTGAGGCTCGACCGATTCGGTCACCGGCAGCAGTCCGCCCGCACTCGAAAGCCGGTCGCCGCGAAGTTACTAGCCCGGATTATTCATGAGCGACGCGCGCGAGACCGGGCAGGTGGCGCAGGGCACAGTTTCGTGGGACCGGCGAAGTGGACCCCCATCGTCCCGTCCGCAGCCCGCAGGGCAGAGCCCAGGCTAGTAACTTCGGGGCAGCCCGAGCACGTGCTCGGAGAGATAGTTGAGGACCATCTGCTGCGAGATGGGCGCGATCTTGTAGAGACGGACCTCCCGGAACAGGCGCTCGACGTGAAACTCCTTGGCGTAGCCGTACCCGCCGTGGGTCTGCACCGCCACGTCGCAGGCCTCGACGCCGGCCTCAGCGGCCATGAGCTTGGCCGTGTTGGCTTCGGCCCCGCACGGCCGTCCGTGATCGAACAGCCAGGCCGCCTTCAACGTCATCAGTTCGGCCGTCTCCAGCTTTGCCCAAGCCAGGGCCAGCGGGTGGGCCACCGCCTGGTTCTGACCGATGGGCCGGCCGAAGACGATGCGTTCCTTGGCATACTGGACGGCCCGCTCGAGCGCGGCGCGCCCGATGCCGACGGCCTCGATGGCGGTGAGGATGCGCTCGGGATTCAGGGAGTCGAGCAGATGGTAGAACCCGCGGCCGACCTCGCCGACCACGTCCTCGGCCGGAACCTCGAGGTTGTCGATGAAGATTTCGTTGGAGTCCACGGCGGCCCGTCCCATCTTCTCGATCTCGCGAACGGTGATCCGGGTCCGGTCGAACTCCGTGAAGAAGAGCGTCATGCCGGCGAAGGGCTGGGCCGTATCGCGGGGAGCCGTGCGGGCCAATAGCAAGATGTGCGTGGCCTGCCGGGCGTTGGTGTTCCACACCTTGCGCCCGTTGACGACGAACCGGCCGCCCTGGCGCTCGGCCCGCGTCTCGATCCGAGAGGTGTCGGTGCCCGCGTTCGGCTCGGTGACCCCGAACGACATCACGATCTCGCCGGCGGCGATGCGAGGCAGCGACCGCCGCTTGAGCGCTTCGTCGGCGTGCTTGACCAGCGGCATCGGGGGAAACACGTAGAAGTGGATCGGCGAGGCGCCGCTGGTGCCGGCTCCGGCGGCACAGATCTCGTGCAGCAGGATGCAGGCTTCAGTGACGCCCAGCCCGGAGCCGCCGTATGCCTCGGGAATGACGATCCCCAACCACCCGCCGGCGGCGAAGGCGCGGACGAACTCCCACGGGTACTCCGCTCGCCGGTCCTTCTCCAGCCAGTAGTCGGGTGGAAACGAGCGCGCCAGCGTGGCAACCTCCTTGCGAATCAGCTCCTGCTGCTCGGTCAGCGTGAAGTCCATTCGCGCCTCCGCGCTACTTCCGTCCCTCGCTCACGATCGCCTCGAGCCGCGAGCGCATGAGCCGCTCCTGCGCCAGCTCCTCCTCCAGGGCCCTGACCCGCGCCCGGAGCGCTTCCATCTCGTCGGGACGGGCGGTCTCCATCCGGCGGCCGGCCAGCTCCTTCTCCAGGGCCTCGACCCGGCCCCGCGCGTCGCTCAGCTCGGTCCGCATCCTGCTGGTGGGCACGCCCCACCAGAGATAACCGGCGCCGAGCCCGATGATCAGCACCGCGATGCCCACGATGACCGCCCCCCGCTGCATGACCCCTTCCCGTGCCTCATGATGCTCGATCGCGCGGTCGCTCACAACGGTGATCTCCGTGGCACACTGAGGCTCCCAGACCGGACCACCGGAGGCGACCCACGCGACCGATTCTCCTCCTTCTGATCGCGCTCGTTCTCGGGGGCTGCGGCGAGCCGCGCAGGCCGGGCGCCGAGGCGAGCGTCCGCCTCGTCCTCAGACACTCCCGCATGCCGCCGGGGTCCGATCCCCTGCCCGCGCTTCTTCGAGAGTTCGAGCGCCGGCACCCCGGCGTACGGGTCGTGAACGAGCCGCTGCCCTGGACCGCCGACGTCCAGCACCAGTTCTACGTCATCAACCTGGAAGGCCGCAGCGCCGGCTTCGACGTGCTCATGCTCGACGTCATCTGGGTGCCCGAGTTCGCTCGCGCCGGCTGGCTCCTCGACCTCAGCGAGCGCTGGGCCGCGGCGGACCGCGCCGAGCACTTCCCGGCAATGGTGGCGGCGGCCATCCTGGACGGGCGCGCCTGGGCCGTGCCCTGGGTCATGAACGTCGGGCTCCTCTACTATCGTCGCGACCTGCTCGCCCGTCACGGCCTTGGACCGCCGCGGAGCTACGAAGAGTTGGCCGCCCAGACCCGCGCGGTCCTCGCCGCCGAGCGCGATCCGCGCCTTGGCGGCTTCCTGTGGCAGGGCAAGCAGTACGAGGGGCTGGTGGTCAATGTGCTGGAGAGCTTCTGGGCGCTGGGCACCGACCTCGTGGGCGCCGACGGCCGCATCCTGCCCGACCCCGAGCGCGCCCGCCAGGCGTTGGCCTTCCGGCGCGCCCTGCTCACGACAGGCGTCTCACCCGGGCTCGTCACGGGCGCCGACGAAGAGCTGACGCGGCGCGAGTTCGCCGCCGGCCGTGCCATCTTCCACCGGAACTGGCCCTACGCCGAGCGCCTGTTCGCGGGGCCCGGCTCGGCCGTCCAGGGCCGCGTGGGGATCGCGCCCTTGCCCGGAGGCGGGGCGCTGGGCGGGGCGCACCTCGCGGTCCACCGCGGGACGCGCCACCCCGACGCCGCCTGGCGCCTCGTGGAGTTCCTCACCCGCCCCCGCGCTCAGCGCGCCATCGCCGACGCGGTCGGTCTCCACCCCACGCGGCCCGCCCTGGTCGACGCGCCGGAGCTCCGCGCGATCTTCGAGCGGGCGCGGCCACGACCGGTGACGCCGTGGTACCAGACGCTGTCGGCCACGCTCCAGCCGGAGTTCTCGGCGGCCATCGTCGGCGTCAAGGCGCCGGCCGACGCCGTCGCCGACGCGCGCCGGCGGCTCGACTACTTCCTGAGCGGCGCGCGGTGAGCCGGCGGCGGGGCGACGAGCGGTGGCTGGGTCTGTTGCTGCTGGCGCCGGCCCTGGTCGTGCTGGCCGCCGTGACCCTGTATCCCGTGCTCGCGGTGCTGCGGCTGTCGCTGGAACGGCGCGTCCCCGTGTTCGACATCGCCGAGTCGGTGGGGCTCGAGCACTATCGGTTCCTGATGGGAGATGGCGCCTTCTGGAACGCGGTGGGAGTGACGGCGACGTTCACCGTCGTCTCCGTGGCCCTGGAGGTCGTACTGGGACTGAGCGTCGCCCTGGCCCTCGGCGAGCAGCGGCGGTTCCGCGTGGTGACCTTCGGGCTGCTCCTGCTGCCGTGGTGCCTGCCCGGCGTGGTGACGGCGCGCATGTGGGAGTGGCTCTACCATCCGACGGCGGGGCTGGTGAACCGGCTGCTCCATTCGATGATCGGCTCAGAGGTGAACTGGCTCGGCGACCCGGCCACCGCGCTGCCCGCCATCATCGCCGCCGACGTATGGCGCACGATGCCGTTCTTCGCGCTCCTGGCCTACGCCCGGCTCGTCTCCATTCCGCCCGTGCTCTACGAGGCGGCGGTCGTGGACGGCGCCAGCCGCATGGCCACGTTCCGCACCGTGACGCTGCCTCTGGTGGCCCCGGTCCTCCTGATCGGTACACTCTTTCGCACGCTCGACGCCCTGCGCGCCTTCGACCTGATGTTCGTGCTCACCGGAGGCGGGCCGGCGGGCACGACGGAAACTCTGACTATCTACGCCTACCGCAACCTGTTCCAGACGCTTCAGCTCGGCTTCGGCGCGGCCGTTTCGGTCATCGTGTTCGGCATCGTGGCGACGGTGGCCGTCGTGTACCTGCGCGCCCTGGAGTGGACAGAGGCCCGCCGGTGACCTGGCTCCGCGACCTCGCCGTCCTCGCGCTGCTCCTGCTCTATGCCGCGCCGGTCGGCTGGCAGGTCCTCACCTCGGTCACGCCGTCCTCCGAGCTGCTCGATCCCGCGCGGTGGTGGCCGTCGCGGCTCACGCTCGCGCACTACCACGCCGTGCTTGTCCAGAGCCCGCTGCCCCGAGCGCTCGTCAACAGCGCCGGCGTCGCGGCGCTCAGCACGCTGCTGGCCACCGCGCTCGGCACCCTCGGCGCGTACGCGCTGGCCCGGCTGCCGGTGCCGGGGCGGCGCTCGCTCATGCTGGGCATCGTGCTGAGCACAGCCTTCCCGGCCATCGCCACCGTGGCTCCGCTCTATCTGATCGTGCGCGCCCTCGGGCTGCGCGATACCTGGTGGGCCCTCATCCTCGCCAACGCGTCCTTCGCGTTGCCGTTGATGCTCTGGCTCGTCACCGGCTTCCTGCGCGAGCTTCCCCGTGAGCTGGAGGAGGCGGCCTTCGTCGACGGCACCGGCCGCCTCGGCGCGCTGCGCCACGTCGTGCTGCCAGCGGCGGCGCCCGGCGTGGCCGCCGGCGCCCTCATCACATTTCTCTTCACCTGGAACGAGTTCCTGTTCGCCTATACGTTCACGGCCACCGAGGCGAGCCGCACGGTGCCGGTGGCGCTCGCGCTCTTTCCGGGAGTCTTCGAAGTGCCGTGGGGCGACATCGCCGCCGCCGCCCTGCTGGCGAGCGCTCCACCGATCCTGATCGTCTTCGGCCTGCAGAAGTACCTCGTCCGCGGCCTCCTGGCCGGCGCCCTCAAAGAGTAGCGCCACCGCCAATGCTGGCGCGGCGGTCGGGCCGGGGGGAGGGGAGGGTCCGACGAGACCCGTTCCCTCCACGCGCGGCCAAGCCCCCCTGTGTACGGTGGAGCCCAGCCGCGGCGGGTTTGATGGCCGCCGACTGCGTGGTCGAGGGACCCTCCCCTCCCCCCGGCCCGGCCGCCGCGCCAGCGTTACGTGGCGGTGCTATGATTCGCCGGCCATGACAGTGCAGGCGCTCTCCGCGCTGCAGAACGGCTTCCTGGGAGCCACCCGCTCGCTGCTGTTCTACGGCGAGTTCTCCGCCGAGCGGGTTCAGATTCCGGTGGCCTGCTACCTCGTCCGCACGAGCGACGGGCTGATCCTGTTCGACACCGGGCTCTCCCCCCGGGCCGTGCCCGGGCTCGTTCGCAACGACCCGATGGCACGCTTCACCGACGAGGACCTGTTGGTCCACCGGCTCGACGCCCTGGGCCTGGAGGCCACGGACATCGACCTGGTCGTCCTCTCTCATTTGCACTACGACCACGCCGGCGGAGCCGAGCTGCTCGCCCGGGCCGAGCTGATCGTCCAGAAGGACGAATACGCGTACGCCCACTACCCGGCGCCGTTCTTCGCGCCCTTCTACTACCGCAAGAACTTCGACCTGCCCGATCGCCGGTGGCGGCTGGTCGAGGGCGATGCCGAGCTGGTGCCCGGGGTCACCGTGCTCCGCACCGACGGCCATACGCCGGGCCACCAGTCGCTGCTGGTGGAATTGCCGGACACCGGGCCCGTCATCCTGACCGGTGACGCCTGCTACTGGCAGGAGCACTTCACCGACGAGCGCGTGCCCGGCGTCGTGTGGAACCCGACGCAGGCTCTGCACTCGATCAAGCGGCTCAAGACTCTGGCGCGGCTGGTGGGAGCGCGGGTGTTCCCCAGCCACGATCCCGAGTTCTGGCAGACCGTGAAGCAGTCACCCGAGGCGTATCGTTGAACCCAGCGCGCCCAGAACAGGCCACCCACGGTTCAAGCCGGCCTGGCGGCGTCGCTACAACAAACCCAGCGCACCCAGGCCAGGCCACCCACGGTTCAAGCCGGCCTGGCGGCGCCGCTACAACAAACCCAGCGCGCCCAAACCAGGCCACCCACGGACCGAACCGAAGGGTTCGAGATGATCAATTGGTCTAGGCGGACGCAGCCATACGTGCCTCGCTCAGGCCACCCACGGTTCAAGCCGGCCTCGTGGCACCCGGTACAATAACCGCCCGGGCCGCGGCCCGGCGCAGGAGGAGGCAACCATGCGATCACTCGTGCTGAGTGTGGTATCAGCGAGCGTGCTCGCCGTGGCGGGCGCGGGACCCGCCGTCGGTCAGAGCCGCGAGCTGGTGATGGGCAACGTGAACCCCCCGAAGCACGGCACCAGCCAGACCGCCCAGCAGTTCGTCGACAAGATGGCCGAGCTGACCGGCGGCAAGGTCAAGATCATCCACCACCACTCGGGCGCGCTGGGCGGCGAGCGGGAGGTGGCCCAGCAGATTCAGCTCGGCACGGTCGACTTCGGCCCCATCACCACCGCGCCGCTCAGCACGCTGGTGCCCGAGATGTCGGTGTTCCAGCTCCCCTACATCTTCCGGGATTACCAGCACGTCTACGCCGCGCTGGACGGCAGCGACGTCATCCGGAAATACTACGAGCCGGTGCTGGACGGAAAGGGCTTCAAGCTCGTGGGCTTCATCGCCGCCGGCTACCGCGGCATCTACGGTCACCACCCCATCAACGCCATCGCCGACGTGAAGGGCAAGAAGATCCGGGTGCAGGAGGACAAGATCCTGGTCGCCACCTTCAAGGCCCTGGGAATGATCTCCACGCCCATCGCCTTTCCCGAGGTGGCCACCGCGCTGCAGACCAAGGTGATCGACTTCGCCGAGGGTGGGATCAACACCTTCTACCACAACAAGTTCTACGACATCGTCAAGCACGTCGCCGACGTGCGCCACACCCACCAGGCGGTGGCCTTGATCATGTCCAAGGCGTCCTGGCAGAAGCAGGACGCGGCGGCCCAGAAGGCCATCACGGACGCCTGGGAGCACGCCCGGCAGTTCAATCGCAAGTTCATCCTGGACGAGGACAAGAGCATCCAGGACCAGGTGCGGGAAAAGGGCGTCAGTATCACCAAGCCCGATGCCACGCCATTCCGGGAGGCCACCCGAAGCGTCTACGAGGAGTTCTTCGCCACTCCGGCCGGCAAGGACGCCCGCCGGATCGTGGACCACATCCTCAGCATCAAGTAAG
>JBOHPP010000008.1:0-7115 GCA_050731755.1 Candidatus Rokuibacteriota bacterium
GCGCGGGACACGCCAAGTTCTCTGACCTCAATGCTCAGCAGGTTCTCAAGAAGTTGCAGTCATCCCGGAGCATTCTGTTCCACAACTCGACCGAGACAGAAACTCGATACGTCTATCCACGGAGAAGTGTAGCCGGGCATATTCGGGAGATCACTGGCCAGCACGAGCCTCTCGTGGAGTCGATGAAGAAGACTGTGAGCCGCGGGCTGGCCAAGATCTCCAAGTCGCAGCAGGCCGAGTTCGAAGGGCTTCTCGGCCGCCTGCAGACCAAGTACAAGGTTGGCCTCTCGCTACCGCCGTTCGATTTCGGCTACTTGCCGTTCAGCATCACGCTCGGTGACAGGAAAGTCGAAGTGCCGCTAGACGACTGGGGAAGCGGTACGAAGAATCGCACACTTATTCTTCTCGCCCTGTTCCGCGCCCGACAGATCGGAGTGTCAGACCCGTCGGCGTCAAAGATCACGCCAGTGCTAATAATCGAAGAACCTGAGAGCTTCCTTCACCCCTCTGCCCAGGCGGAGTTCGGTCGCGTTCTCCAGGACCTGTCGGAGGAGGCGGTGTCCCGCTTGATGTGGGAAATCGAGAGGCGCTCTTCCGGTCTCCTGGTCGCGTCGTCACCGTAGCACGCGTGTGACCCAACCGCGTGGAGACTCGATTTCGGGGGGTGCCAAGGTATGGGCGACCTCCTCATCGCGGCGCTACGGGGCTGCGCGCGATGCGTCACGCCGCCACCCGAGCCCGTTGAGTGAGCACGGCGGCGATTCGCCGCCAGCCGTCGATCCGACGCAGGATGATCTGGCCGCTGGCCACGAGGCTGAAGAGGAGGACCACGGCGGCGTCCTCCGTCGGCTGGGCGCCCTGGGTTTTGATGCGGCGGCGGAATTCCCCGTTCAAGCGTTCAATCACGTTCGTGGTGCGCAGCGTCTTCCATTGCGCCTTCGGGAATCGGAAGAAGGTCAGCAGTTCGTCGCCGCCCTCTTGGAGACTGCGCACCACCCCGGGACACCGCTTGCTCCACTTCCGCTCGAAGGCCAGGATCGCCGCCCGGGCCAGCTCCAGTCCCGCCGCGTAGACGATCCGGTGATAGTCGTCCCGGATCTCGGCCAGGACGTGCTTGGGCGCTTTGCGTTCGAGGTTGCGGAGCTTATGCACGCCGCACCGCTGCACCGCGGCGGCTGGCCAGACGCGTCCCACCGCCTGGCGGAGCCCGGGGTTGCCGTCCAAGATGCACAGCACGGGGGCCGGCAGGCCGCGACCGGCCAGGGCCTCGACGAACCCGGTCCACGCCTCGGCCGACTCGCTGCCGCACAGCTCGAGGGCGAGCAGCTGCTTGCGCCCATCCGCCAGCACCCCCACCGCGGCCAGCACGGGCACGCTCACCACCTTGCCCCCGGTGCGGACCCGCAGGTGGAGGGCGTCGAGGTAGAGGTAGACGACGTCGAGGTCGGCGAGGGCTCGGGTCATCCAGGCGTCCAGCGCCGCCCGGAGCGTCGCCACGATGCGCGACACCGCGCTCTTGGACAGCGGGGCCGCCTTGAGCAGGGGCGCCAAGGCGCCGCGCAGGCGCCGGGTGTTGGCGCCCGCCAGATAGGTCCCCACGACCGCTTCGTTCACCTCCCGCATCCGGCGCTGGTAGCGCGGCACGATTGTCGAGGTCCACTCTTTCGGGCCGCCGGCGGTGAAGACCATCCCGCGCGGCAGCCTGAGCGCCAGCGGCCCGGTCGGCCCCGTCAGCGTGCGGGCCTTCTGGCCGTTGCGGTAGCCCCGCCGGCCGTCGGTGCGTTCATACGGCGCCGCGCCGAGCGCCCGCGCCAACTCCTCGACGACGGCCGTCTCGATCGCGCCCCGCACGTGCTCGTGGATCAGCTCCCCCAGCGCGGTCGGTCTGACCTCATGCACCGCCTGGGACTTCCTGATACCCTCGCCCATGGCGCATTCCTCCGGTGGCAGGCGGCCCGTTGGTGGTTAACTTCCCACCGGAAGAATGCGCCACTTCCTTTTCCACACCAATCGGGACACGACCTCGGAGGAGTTCCAGGTCCAAGTAGTTGTCACAACCCACAGCCCGTATCTGCTCAATCTCAAGGACCCGGCGTCGAACATCCTCTTGTCGCGCCGCACCTCGTATAACCAGTTGCGTGAAACAGAGAGAGTCGACACAACGGGCGACAATTGGATGGCCCCCTTCGGCGTCGCGCTGGGCCTGGATGCCGAAGAGTTCAGGCCCTGGAAGAACATGATGCTCGGCCCGGCGGACACCATCCTTCTTGTTGAAGGGGACACGGACAAGAAGTACTTCGAGATGCTTCGCGGTCCTGAACATGGGAGCAAGCGGCTGCTTTTTCAGGGCGACATCATGCCTTACGAAGGCACCGGGTCGCTGTGCAACACGGTGCTCTTGCGGTTTATCAAGAACAGGCACCGCAGATTCTTCGTGACTTTTGACCTAGATGCCGTCGACCGAGTCGAGAAGACGCTGAAGGCCCTGCAACTTGAGAAGCACAAGCACTATCTGCCTATTGGTCACAACGCAGCCGGCAAGAGGAATATCGAGGGTTTGCTTCCCGAAGTCGTGACCAAAGCCGTCTATGAGGCAAACGCCAGCTTGGTTCAGGCCGCCACTGCCGGAACCAAGGAGGAGCAGGATAGCGCAAAGAAGAGGCTGAAGACCCTCCTTCTGGAGGAGTTCGAGAAGAAGGCAGCCGCAGGTTCGGAGTTCTTCGGAAACTTTTACGCTCTCACCAAGGTCATCAACAAGGCGATGGCGTGATCGTCCCGGGTGAGCAACCGGGAAGATGGGTGACAGAGTTAACCGGGAACATGGGTAACACTTGCTGAAACTGAACCAGTGGTGTCCCAAGGGCTGTGAGAGGGCGATGCCGCGTCATGACGCATCGCGCGCAGCCCCGTAGAGCCACGCTGACGAGCGTGGCCATACCCCGATACCCCCCAAGATCGATGCCCGCGGCGTCTTCACGCGCGGATGACGTAGTCGCGTTCATCGACGCGCGCCAGGAGGACGTTGCAGAAGTAGATCGACCAGATCCCGTCCTCGACTTCCTCGAGGCCGAGGACCTGTTGCTTGAGGGAGTTCGCGATGAAAAGCAGGCGCTTCTTGAACCGGATCGTCCCGGCGTTCGTCACCCGCTTGGGAATGTAGTGGCCCGGGTACTCGATCGGCGGCAGCACCCCGGTGTAGGGGCGGGGCGATGGGCGGTACAGCGAAGCGGGCGTGCGACCCCCGAGAAATTGGTGCGGCCGCTCTTCGTTGTAGAGGACGCGGAACCGGTTGAAGACGCGTTGCTGGGCCGCCAGATGGGCCTGGGGTGGCCGAGCGGTCGCGGCCTTGAGCGTCCGATGCATCCGTTCGTGGGCGCCGTTTTGCTGGGGGCTGGCCGGCAGGATCCTCTGATGCTGAATGCCCAGCCGCAGCCACCACACGTTGAGCTGCGAGAGGCCGTGGATGCCGGTGGTGGCAAACGGCACGCCGTTGTCCGTGCGAATGGCTCCCGGCAGGCCGTACTCGCGAAAGAGGCGATCGAAGATCGGGCGAACCCCCTGGCCCTGGGTGGAGAGCAGGCCCTGGCAGCCGAGCAAATAGCGCGTGTGTTGATCGGCGACGGTCAGCGGGTAGCAGTAGACGCCATCGCGAGTCCGGAAGTGGCCTTTGAAGTCCGTCGTCCACAGGTCATTCGGCCGGGCCGTCGTGGGCGGCACGACGCCGGGATGGGTGTAGTGGCGGCGGCGGCGCCGCTTCTTGACCAAGCCCCGGCGAGCCAACAGATCGCCGGCCGTGCTCGTC
Organism: Candidatus Rokuibacteriota bacterium; assembly: GCA_050731755.1. Classification (GTDB taxonomy): domain Bacteria; phylum Methylomirabilota; class Methylomirabilia; order Rokubacteriales; family CSP1-6; genus JBOHPP01. The sequence goes on from JBOHPP010000008.1 coordinate 3,803, forward strand.
GCCGGCACGTCCATCGTGGGATGCCGACGCTTCAGCCAGTGCAGGATCTTGTCCGGGCCCCAGCTCGGATGCTGCCGGCGCCCAGCGCAAATGGCCTCAGCGACGTCGGCCGCAATCCGATGCGGGCAATGGTGCGGCGCGCGACTGCGGTCGCGCAGCCCGTCCACACCGTCCCCCTCCTCATACCGCGCGAGCCACTTGTAGCCGGTCTTCCGGCTGACGCCGTACCGCTCGCAGAGCTCCACCATCGAGTACAGGTCTCGCTCCCAGTCCGTGACGAATCGCATGCGCTCCTTCATGGGCGCCGTCTCCCTCCAAGGCATGCTCACCTCCCGGTGAGCAGCCTATGAGGTGTCACCCATGTTCCCGGTCAGATCTGTTACCTATGTACCCGGTTTGTACCCCCAATGCAGGCTAACATCACGCTTCAACGGCCCGGGGCTCGCATCCGCTCGCCCCGGCCGCTGAGCGTGGGCGTTATGCGCACCTCGGCTGATTGCTGCACCAGAGCGGAACCACCGCGGACTCTGAGCCGACTGAACGTGCTGAGAGTCGCAGTTGTCGTCATCCTGTTATCGCCGACTTCGGTGACGGCCGGTGGCTGGTATCTCCTCAGCCCTCCGGCATCGGCGGTGATCCTCGACTGTCACGTGGACCTTGGCGTCAGTCCACGGTGGGAACAGAACGGCGCGTTCGACACGGCGTCGGAGTGCGAGCAAGCTCGGCGGTATGACATCGAAATGGCGCGACAGAAAACCGGACTCGAACCGGCGCTCCTCAAGGCTTTCGAGGCAAGCGTTTGCGTCGCGTCTAACGATCCGCGGCTTACCGTCGTCCCGCTTCGACGGTGGCAACTCTTGACGCCCCCTTTGGACAGTGGCCCCGCTCCCGCCGGTGTCCGCAGTCACGATCGCTCGGCACCGCTCTCGGCCTGGACGGTCCACGAGACGTTCGATTCCCGCTGTGAATGCGACGAAACACTTCGACGGCGGGCAACTGGCGTCAGGGAAGTCGCCAGAGGCAACCGCCTGGTAGAGGAGGCGCTCCGGAAGGCGTATGAATCGTCGGAATGTGTGGTGGCCGACGATCGGCGTCTTCGCTGAGCGCGTTGCGATCGTGCGACAAAGCAACTAGGCGCATAACTTCGCAGTCGAGCAGACCGCGGGCTCGCATTCGCTCGCTCGCGGCTGCTCACCGCGGCGTTAGAGGGACAACGGCGCGGCTCAATGAAATGATAAGATCGGCGCATGGCAAGGTCGGCGCGAGAGCTGTTTGAGGAAGCGATGAGGCTCGCTCCAGATGAGCGGGCCGCTCTGATCCGCCTTCTGATTGACGCCTTGGACGCCGAGTCAGAGGAGGGTGCCGAGCTGGCATGGCGCGTCGAGATCGAGCGCCGAATCGCAGAGCTAGACTCGGGCGAGGTCGAAGCAGTCCCCTGGGAAGAGCTTAGAGCGCGGCTGTACCAGCGCTAAATGGCTTTGGCGGCTGTCAGGTTCCATCCTGCCGCAGCGCAGGAGGTGGAATCGACCTATGAGTGGTATGCCGCGCGAGACCTCTCAGCCGCACACGGCTTTCGTGAAGAGCTGCGACAGGCGGTCGACGCCGTTGCTGCCCGTCCCCGGACATGGCCGCGCTACAGCAATCGCGCTCGCCGATATGTCTTTCCACGCTACCCCTTCAGTCTGGTGTATGTCCTGCGCGGCGACGAAGTCGAAGTCGTTGCAGTGGCTCACGGTCGGCGCCGGCCTGGGTATTGGCGGTCGCGACTCTGATACGCCCTCTAACTTCCGAATCCAGCGGTCGGCGCTCCGCGCCGCCGCTGATCCGGCGCGTTCGACGGCAGGAGGGTAGATGGAAAATCCGGGCGAGCGGTTGGTGGGTGACTGGCTGCGCCACATCAAAGGCTGCGATTTCGTTGACTTCAACGTGTACACCACGAAGACCCAGGGCGAAATAGATGTCGTCGGCGTGAACTTGACTGCCAAGGAAGCATTCATCTGTGAGGTCGTAACCCATCTGACGACCGGCATTCAGTACGTCAAGAACGCCCGTCCGGACACTTCCGACCGCCTCATCAAGAAGTTCCTGAAGGACATCCAGTACGGCCGCGATGCATTTCAGGGCTATGCGGTCCGCTACATGTTGTGGTCACCGGTCGTCCGGCACTCCGACGGCAAGCCGGAATACGATCAGTTCGCGCACCTGAAACGCGTTGAGGAAGAGGTGCGAGCCAAGACTGACATCACGATCGAGTTCGTAATCAATGAGAAGTACGTCGCCGCAATTGATGAACTCCGGGCCTTTGCGCGGCAAGAGACCAAGGAACTGAAGTCGCCGCTGATGCGATTCCTGCAGATCGACGAATGGTCCCGCAAGAATGCAAAGAAAGCGTCGAACAAGCCGATGCACCCGACCGCTTGACAGCGGCGGGTGATCGGCAGCGTTCGCCGCACAGTTACTTCGGTGAAGCGGCATATGGAGGGGTGAAAGTGTCCACGAGGCCAACGTGATGGGCAAATGGATCGGCTCCATCCTCATCCTCGGAATTCTGCTGGGGTCACTCGCCGCCGAGGCCCAGCAGATGGGGACGTGTACCGGATAGGGTTCCTCGGAAACTCTACGGCGGCCCTCGAGGCCAATCTCGTCGGGCCGTTCCGCGAGGGGTTGCGCGACTTCGGGTATGTCGAGCGCCAAAACGTCGTGATCGAGTATCGGTGGGCGGAGGGAAAGTATGATCGCTTCCCTGTCCTCATCGGGGAGCTGCTCGCCCTGAAGGTCGCGGTGATCGTGACCGCCGGGACCCCCGCCACCCTCGCCGTCAAGAAGGCGACAACCTCGGTCCCTCTCGTCATGATCGCGGTCGGCGATCCCGTAGGGACGGGCATCGTCCCGTCGCTCAACCATCCTGGTGGCAACATCACCGGGTTGACCTCGATCTCGACGGAAATGGACGCGAAGCGTCTCGAGCTGCTCAGGGAAGTTGTCCCCAGCGTCTCGCATATCGCCGTGCTCTGGAATGCTGCCAGCCCTGTCCAGGTACTCGCCGAGAAGCAAGTCCAAGCCGCGGCCCAGGTGCTGCGAATGAGAGTCCTATCCCTCGGGGTAAAGAACGAGGAAGAGATCAAGAACGCACTTGCCGTGATGGCCAGGGAGCGACCCGACGCGCTCCTCGCCCTGGCCGATCGGCTGCTCCTACACCACCGCGCGCTCATCATGGACTTCGCTATCCGCCACCGGCTCCCCGGGGTGCACGCCTATCGGGAACTGGTCGAGGCGGGAGGATTGATGTCTTTTGGGCCAAGCTACGCGGACA
>JBOHPP010000009.1:0-8371 GCA_050731755.1 Candidatus Rokuibacteriota bacterium
GGTGTGGACCATCGGGTGGCGTCGTGGGGCGGTGACGTGGCTCGTGATGGGATTAGGCACGGGGCTCCTGTACTACGTGTATGACCTGTGGGCTTCGTGGGGGCGCCCGAATCGGGCCGCCCGGCCGCAGCTGGGCACGATCCTGCATGGCGCGGCGCTGTGGCCGATCATGCTGCCCGAGGTCGTCGAGTACACCCTCGCCGATGCCGGCGCCCTGAAGGCGAGCGACCAGGGGCAGCGGCGGTAGGTCAGATCGCGAGCGCGAGCTGCTCGGCTTCGGCGGGCGGCTCGAGCCGCACCAGCCGCCGATCGGCGATTGCCACCTCACCGCGCAGCGCCGTCACCTGCCGTCGAATGGGCTCCGTCACCGACTTGTCGAGGTACGGCTTCCGGTAGAGTTGCTCGTAGCGGGGCAGGAGCTCGGGCCAGTCCCGGGCCAGGTGCTCAAGGAAGTGCTCGCGGGTGCCGGGCCGGAGGAACAGCACATTGCACCACACTCCGGTGGCCCCGGCCTCACGTGCCGCCCGCACGACCTCCGCCAGCTGCTCAGGACGATCCGAGATGCCGGGCAGGATGGGCGCCATCCCGACGTCGGCATCGATCCCCGCCTCCACCAGCATCCGGAGCGCGCGGAGCCGCTGGCGAGGCGGCGGCGTGCCGAACTCGGTCTTCCGCCACACCTCGGGGTCGAGCGTGGGGACGGAGAAGTGCACGGAGACGTCGGCGCGCCGCGCCGCCTCCTGCAGCACGTCGATGTCCCGGACGACCAGCGGCCCGCGCGTCACGATGCTCAACGGATTGCGCGCGGCGGCGAGCGCCTGCAGACAGCCGCGGGTGAGGCGGTTGCGCCCTTCGGCCGGCTGGTAGGGGTCGGTGGCCGCACCGATGGCCACCAGCTCCCGGCGCCAACCCGGCCGAGCCAGCTCGCGTCGGAGGACGTCGACGACGTTGACCTTCACCCGGATCGACCGCCCGTAGCGCTCGTCCGACGGCCGGTCGGCGCGACGCTCGAAGGCCCGGACGTAGCAGAAGGTGCACTGGTGCTCGCACCCCATGTAGGGGTTGAGCGACCAGCGGAAACTCATCCCGGTCACCCGGTTGAGCGCGCTCCGGCAAGGCTCCTCGCGATACTCGACGCGCACGGGGCCATTATACGAACCGGCGCGCGGCGGGGCAGGCTCGTATTCGGCGGCGTCCCGGCGTATAGTACGAGCGTCTGGCCGGACCGGCGGCTCATTGAGAACCGCGATCCTCCAGCCCGCGTCTCCGATGCCTCTTCCGCGTTGGCGGACGTGTCCACCCGGGCGGAAGAAGTCAGGAAGCCCCAGATGAGCCAGCGACTCTTCGTCGGTGGTCTCTCCTTCTCGACCTCCAGCGACCGGCTCCGCGAGATCTTCGCGGCCATCGGTGCCGTCGAGTCGGCGACGGTGGTGACCGATCGCGATACCGGCCGCTCGCGCGGCTTCGGCTTCGTCCAGATGGAGAAGGCCGAGGACGCTCAGGAGGCGGTCAATCGTCTCAACGGCAAGGACGTCGACGGCCGCCAGATCAAGGTCGAGATCGCCAAGGCGGCGGATCGGGGAGGCGGGGGCGGCGGCGGCCGCCGAGAGGGACCCAACCGCGGCCGGAGCCGCGGGCCGCGCTGGTAGAGGACGGCCGTCAGCGGACGCCTAAGGCGCTGCGCTCATCGGCGATCGGTCCGCCGGCCCAGCCGAAGCTGGGAGGGGCTGACGCGGACCGTGCGGTCCACGACGTTCATCCGCTCGAGCCGCGCCGAGCCCTCGGCCACCGCCCGCGCGATGCTGGGGAAGGATTCGCGAGACTCCTCCACGACCTCGCCGGCGTAGTTCATGATGCGCCAGCGCCAGCCGGCCTGCTGCGGCGTCGAGAACGCGTAGACGTGCATGGTGAGGGAAAAGCCCCCCGAGTATACACGATCCCTCCCTCGCCCCCGCCGGACGACGTCTCGGTGACGCCCGCTCCGGACAGACAGCGACGGCGGTGACCTGGGCGCCGCTGCTGGCCCTGACGGCCGCGCTCGGGTTCGGGGTCGCCGGGGTCTTCCTCAAGCGTGGACTGCAGTACGCCTCGCCCTTCACGGCCGCCGTCGTCTCAGTCACCTTTACCGCCGTCTTCATCTGGGTCCTCGCCGTTGCCACCGTCCCGCTCGAGCCGCTGCTGACGTGGCGGATCCTGCCCTTTCTCGTCGCCGGCCTGGTGGCGCCAGGCCTGGCCCGGCTCGTGCTCTTCGTGGGTGTGCACCGGGTCGGCCTGGCCCGGGCGGCTCCACTGGTGGCCACGGCGCCCCTCTTCTCGGTTGCGATGGCGATACTCCTCCTGGGTGAGCGGCCAGGCTGGCGTCTGCTGGCCGGCGCGGCCGGCATCGTCGCCGGCGGCGTCCTGCTCTCGCGGCGGGGCGGCGCCGAGCCCGCCTGGCGGCGCCGTGATCTCGTCTTCCCGCTGTTGGCCGCGCTCGGCTTCGCCGTGCGCGACATCCTGAGCCGCTACGGCTTCCGTGACTACGAGCATCCGCTGTTGGCTGCGGCCGCCGCCACCGTCACCTCGCTGGTGGCGGTGTGGCTCTTCACCGGCCTCTGGCGTCCCGCCGGCGGCCTGCGGGTCCCGCGCGTCGGGCTGGGCTTTCTGGCGTTGTCGGGGCTGGCCGAGGGCCTCGCCTACCTGGCGATGTGGCGCGCGCTGGCCTACGGCGACGTCTCGGTCGTATCGCCGCTCATCAACGCGCAGTCGATCTTCGCGCTGACGCTGACGGCGATCTTCCTGCGCGACCTGGAGCGGGTGACGTGGCGGATGGCCGCAGCCGCGGCGCTCATCGTGGGCGGGGTGGCGGTGGTGGTGCGCTCGGTGTGATCAGTTCAGCCCGCCCCTCGGTATCCAGCATGAGGATGCCGTAGTCCTTCGCGCCGGCTAGACCGGCTTGAGGACGTCAGGCTCCAGGACGACGGATTCGACGGGGAAGTCGTGCGCCTGCCACGCCTCGAAGCCGCCGGCCAGGGGCCGGATTCTTCGGATCCCCAGACGCTTGAGCCGTAGCGCCACCCGGGCGCTGGTCGCCTCGTTGGGTCAGCTGCAGTACACGACGATCTCCCGGTCGCGTGGAAGCTCGCGGCCGCGCCGTTCCAGCTCTTCCGGGCCGATGCGCAGCGCTCCGGGAATCAGGTAGGGGACGGCCCGGACGTCGAGCGGGGTGCGCAGATCCACCACGAGCGGCTGCTCGCCCGCGTCGAGCAAACGCTTGAGGTCGTCGGCGCCGATGCGCGCCGTCCTCAGGCTGCGCAGGAAGCGGCGGCGGTCGATCCACTTGAAGACGACGTAGCCGGCGATGACGGCTCCGAGGGCGGCGCCGCCGATGGTGGCGCCGTGACGGCTCATCGCGGCCACGCCCTCCAGCGCGTCGCCCACGGCGTGGCCAATGGCCATCCAGGCCCCGACCCACAGAAGTGCGGCGACGCCGCTGTAGAGCGAAAATTTCACGAGACCGACCCCGACGATCCCGGCCAGCGGTGGGGCGACCGTGCTCAGCCCGGGGATGAACTTGGCCACCAGGAGCGAGCGGACGCCGTGGCGCAGGAACAGGTTCTCGGTGCGGCGCACGCAGGAGTCCGGCTCGAGCGTGACCTTGCACAGCGTCCGGAGGACGGCGGCGCCGCGGAGCCGTCCCAGGAAGTACCAGATGAGATCGGCCGCGAGCGAGGCGACCGCGCCCAGCGCGATCGCCACCGGAAAGCTCAGCTTGCCGGTGGCCGCCAAGGCGCCGGCGGCGAGCAGGACCGGGACGGCGGGCAGCGGCACGCCGACCTGGTCGGCGAACACATAGACGAACAGGACCAGCTCACCGTGCCGGACGAGGAACTCCAGCACGCCGTCCATCGGCTCAGGGCGCTTCGACCGGCGTGACGGTCGACTCCATCCGCGCCCCCGCCCGAACGATCCCCAGGATCAGCGGCACGCCGACAGCCCCGGCGGCCAGCGCGCGGTGCAGATCGTCGATCCGCCTCACCGGCGCGCCGTCGAGGCTCACGATGAGATCGCCCTCGCGGAGTCCGGCCTGCGCCGCCGGTGCCGCCGGCTCGACGGTCACGATCTCGACCGCCGTCTCCTGGGCCAGGCCGAGGCTCCGGGCGAGTCGGCGCTCCACCGGGCGCGTCTGGCCCGAGAGTCCGAGGTAAGCCCGCCGCACCCGGCCGCGGGTGAGCAGCTCGGAGACGACCCAGCCGGCCGTGTCCACGGGAATCGCGAAGCTGATGCCCTGGGCGATAGCGATGATGGCCGTGTTGATGCCGACTACACGCCCGCGCGAGTCCACCAGCGGCCCGCCCGAGTTCCCGGGGTTGAGGGCCACGTCGGTCTGGATGATGTTCTCGATCAAGCGCCCGGTGGTGCTGCGGAGCGACCGGCCCAGCGCGCTCACTACGCCGGCGGAGACCGTGGACTGAAACCCGAAGGGGTTCCCGATGGCGATCACGAGCTGGCCCACGCGGAGCCCGGCCGACTGGCCCAGGGGAGCCAGCGGCAAGCCGGAGGCGATCACACGGATCACCGCCAGGTCCGTTGCCGGATCGTCCCCCACCATCGTGGCCCCGAGCGTGCGGCCGTCGGTGAGCGTCACCTCGAGCCGCCCGGCCGCGTGGACGACGTGGCTGTTAGTGAGGACGTAGCCATCCGGCGTGATCAACACGCCGGAGCCCGCCCCGAGGCGCTCGGGCCGGCCGGGCGCAGTCCTGGCGCCGGCCGCGATGCTCACGACGGCCGGTCCGACCTGCTCGACGACGGCGACGACGGCATGCGAATAGGCGTCGAGGACCTCGGCCTCGTCGGACACTTCGGCAGCGATCGGCTGCGCGTCCAGCATGGGTTGACTTCTCGACGTTTGGACGCGGACGCGACGGCTAAGGATTCGCAGTGTCAGCGGTGGAACGCCATATCGCGCTCCCTTCCCGGGGTGATCCTACACGTGGAGCGCAACCGGGGCCACGTGTCGCTGGCTCATCGTTCTCGCCACGACGAGCCCTGACATGAGGGTGAGCGCGGCCACCACATGGATGGCCGCCGCGAGCCCCACCAGATCGGCCACCAGCCCGGAGAGGAGCGCGCCGACGGCGTAGCCGAGGTCGCGCCAGAACCGGTAGACCCCCAGGCTGGAGGCGCGCCACGTGGGATGGGCATGGTCGGTGATCGCGGCCAGCAGTGTTGGGTACACCATCGCCGTGCCCAGGCCCTGGAGCGCGGCGCCGGTCAGCCAGGCCGCGTAATCGGGGATGAGCACGGTGAGCCAGATCCCGCCGGCCTGGACGATCATCCCCCACGCGATCAGGCCCTTGCGCCCGAGCCGGTCCGAGAGGGGGCCGGTCAGGACCTGGAGCATGCCCCAGACGCCGGGGTAGACGGCCTTGACCACGCCGATCTGCTGGACGCCCAGCCCGTAGGCGGCGAAGAACAGTGGGTAGATCCCCCACGACATGCCGTCGTTGAGGTTGTTGACGAGGCCGGCCTGACAGACGGCGAAGAGGCTCACGTTGCCCAGGCTCGTCACGTAGAAGATGCGGCCGAGCGACGGGGCCGGGCCGGCATCCGGCCGCGGCGCTGAGGCAGCCTCCAGATGGACGTAGCCGCGCGTCTCCCTGACGAAGAGCGCGGACAGCGCGAGGCCGACCACCGCGATGCCGATTCCGAGGTAGAAGGGCTGAGGCCGGAGCGCGTAGTGGCCGGCGATGTAGCCGGTGGCCCAGGACGTCACCGCGACCGCGACATAACCTGCGAACTCGTTCAGCCCGAGCGCCAGGCCCCGCCGACGAGGGCCGACGAGATCGACCTTCATGATGACGGTCATCGACCACGCCATCGCCTGGTTGGCGCCGAGCAGCACGTTGGCGAGGTCGATCCACCACCACGCCGGCGCCAGGATGATCAGGAACGGCACGGGCAGGGCCAGGCACCAGCCGGCGACCAGGATCGGCTTGCGGCCGATGCGGTCGGAGACCCGGGCGGCGGCGAGGTTCAGGACCGCTTTGGTCACTCCGAAGCTCACGATGAAGGACGTGATCGCCGTCTTTGAGCCGAGGCCGAACTCTTGCTCGCCGAGCAGGGGCAGGACGGTGCGCTCGAGGCCGACCATCGCGCCGACGAAGGCGTTGACGAGGACCAGCAGCGAGAACTGAGGCAGGTTCTCGCGGAGGCCCAGCCGGGGCTCGCTCACGCGCCGTTCAGGTTCCGCCGTCGGTTCTCGGCAAAGGCGGGGGGCTGCGGCGGCAAGTCGGCCAGGACGAAGCGGACGAACTCGGCCTTCGACGTGAGCTGGAGCGCAGGGTTGAAGCGGCGCTCGAAGCCGATCGTTGAGCCGGGCTTGCCGCTGAGCCCCTTGCCGCAGGCGGCGCCGCCGAAGTGGGCGGGATAGACCTCGATGTGATCGGGCAGCTTCAGGAGCCGGCCGTACAGGCTTTCGTAGAGTTGCTCGGCCGCCGCCGTCTCCGATCCGTCGCCGAGGAGGTCCGGCCGCCCCACGCCCCCCGAGAAGAGCGTGTCCCCGGTGAGGACGAACCACGGCTCCGGCCCTCGCGTCCGGTCGACGACCAGAATTGAGAGGCTCTCCGGCGTGTGGCCGGGGGTGTGGAGGATCGTCAACCGGACGTTGCCCAGCTCGTGCTCCTCGCCGTCGGCCACGGTGGCGTGCGGGAAGTCGACGGGCGCGGCCTCGTGGAAGAAGACGGGCGCACCGGTGACCGCCACCAGGCGCCGGGCGCCGGACAGGTGATCGGCCTGGACGTGGGTCTCGAAGACGTGGGTGATCCGCATGGACTTCTGGGCGGCCGCCTCGAGATACGGCTCGATCTCTTGCTGTGGATCCACCACAGCGCAGGCGCCTGCGCCCCCTCAGCCGAAGAGGTAGCTGGCACAGCCCGTCTTCGGGGCGAGGAACTGGCGGAAGATCATGAGGCCCTCCTCCCGGGTTCTTTGCTCTGACCCTTGTTTTACGCCCTGGGTTGCTATAGGGTCCAATACGAAGTTTGCATCCAAACGATAGGGGAATCCCGAATGACCATCCGCCAGGTCGAGGTGTTCCTCGCGGTGGCCCGGGAGAAGAGCTTCAGCCGGGCGGCGACGGCGCTGCATCTCTCCCAGCCCACGCTCTCCGAGCACGTGGGCGAGCTCGAGCGGGAGCTGGCCAAGCCGCTTTTCAACCGGCGCGGGCGGGAGGTGACCCTCACCGAAGCGGGGCGAGTCTTCGAGGATTGGGCGACGCGGATCGCCACGGCCGTAGAAGGCGCCCATCAGGCCATCGCCGAGCTCGACGGCCTGGCCCACGGCTCTCTTCTCGTCGGCGCCAGCACGACGCCCGGGCTCTACGTCCTGCCGGCGGTGATCGCCGCGTTCCGCGCGCGGTACCCCGGTATCGAGCTGAAGTTGCAGGTCGCCAACTCACAGGTGATCGAGGTGCGGGTGCGCCGTCGCGAGCTGGATCTGGGCGTGATCGGCGGACACATCCTGGGCCCCGGCGAGGAATGCGTGACCGCCGGGCTGCTCGACGAGCTGATGCTGGTCGTCGCGGCGGGCCACCCGTGGGCCCGCCGCCGCGCGGTCGCGCCGGCGCAGCTCGCCAGCCAGCCGTTGCTGATGCGGGAGGAGGGGTCGGCGACGCGGCAGGTCACCGAGCGGGCATTGCAGCGCGCCGGCATCAAGTACCGTGTCGCGATGGAGCTCGATCACACCGAGGCGATCAAGCAGGCGGTGATGGCCGGGCTCGGCGTGGCCTTCGTGTCGGTTCACGCCGTCCGGGGCGAGGTGGCGACCGGGCGGCTTCGCGCGCTCCGCCTCCGGGGCCTCCGGATCGCGCGCCACTTCCACGTCATTTACAACGAGGCGCGGCGGCTCTCGGCGAGCGCGCGGACGTTCATGGAGGCGCTCGAGAAGACCAGTCAAGGGCGGGTGCGACGGGCTTAGACCTGGCTCACGCTGGCTTTCGGCGCAGCCGTTCAGCCAGAAAGTCCTTGACGCCGGGCCCACCTGTGAGCTTGAGCCACACGGTGTCGCTCACCAACCACTCCAGGCCGAGCGCGAGAAAGGGCAGCAGCGGCGCTCGAGGGTGATCCGCGCGGCGGCCTTCATCGCCGCCCTCAGTGCCGCGTACCGTCGCTTCTCGGCGTCATCGAACACATCGAGCCGGCATTCGAACTGCACGTCAGTCATGCCCTCCTCCTCTCTCCCGTGGCCGCCTCGGCCACGATGGGACAGTCGCCGTCGCACTGGCACCGCGTGATCGCCAGCAACCGGCGGCGCATGGCCTGCAGACGACCGATCTTCTCGTCGATCTCGCGGATCTTGCCGCCGGCGCGGGTCCGCACCTGATGGGTGCGCC
>JBOHPP010000010.1:0-16883 GCA_050731755.1 Candidatus Rokuibacteriota bacterium
GTACCGAGGCGGCGGGCACCCGCACGCCCGCCAGCGTCAGCCGCGCCGGGTCCAGGCCGCGCCCGCCGAGCGTCGATTCTGGCCTCCCAACCTCGAGCCCCGGCGTGCCGTGCTCCACCAGCGCCACGATCTCGCGCGCGTCGGACCGCGCGCGGACCGCAAAGAGCCCGGCGCGTGGCGCGTTGTCGACGAGCGCGCTCGTGCCGCTCAGGCTGAAGCCCCCCGCTTCCGGCGTCGCCGCCACTGCGACGGCCAGGGCGCCGGCGCCCATGACATCTCCCCGCGTCATGGCCGGGAGCAGCCGCTCGCGCGACGCGGCGCCGGCGAAGCGCCCGGTGATCCAGGCGACGGTGGCGTGGTCGGCGATGACGCCGGCGACGGTGGTCCAGCCCCGCGCCACCTCCTCGACGATCATCGCCCAGGTCGTGAGGTCCAGGCCGAGTCCGCCCAGGGCCGGCGGCACCAGCGCGCCGAGGAGGCCGAGATCGCCGAGCGCGCGCACGAGGTCGTCCGGGTAGCGGCCGGCGCGCTCGAGGTCGGCGGCCACCGGCACGATCTCCTTTTCCACGAACTGGCGGATGACCAGGACCAGCTGCCGGCGCTCATCGGGCTCGCCCTCGCGCGAGGGCAGGGCGCCGAAACGCTCGCCGTAGCGCTCGACGAGCTGGCGCGCGATCAGCGTCCGCTGGATCTCGTTGGTGCCCTCGCCGATGATCATGAGCGGCGTGTCGCGGTAGAGACGCTCCACGGCGGAGGTCGAGAGCGCCCCCGCTTCGCCGTGGATCCGCAAGGCTGCCTCGGCCAGCGCCTGAGCCGTCTCCGAGGCCCATAGCTTGGCCATGCCCGCCTCCAGGTCGCAGCGCTCGCGGCGGTCCTTCATGCCGGCCGCCCAGTAGGTGAGCAGGCGCGCGGCTTGCAGCTCCGCGGCCATGTCGGCCAGCGCCGCGGGCGGCGCGCCGCCCGCCGACCGCACGTGACCGAGCGCGGCGTCCACCGCGGCTTGGCCGACGCCGACGGCCCGGGCGGCGATGTTGATGCGGCCCGTCTCGAGGCCGCTCATCACCTGCCGGAAGCCGCGGCCCTCCACGTCGCCCACCAGGTTGGCGGCGGGGACCGGGAAGTCCTCGAACACCAGCTCGGCGGTGTCCACACCCTTGTAGCCGAGCTTGGCGATGGACTTGGCAACGCGCAGACCGGGATGGCCCTTCTCCACGATGAAGCAGGACATCCCGCGGTGGCGGGGCGCCGCGGCGGGATCGGTGACGGCCAACAGCGCGAAGGTGTTCCCCTCGCGGCCGTTGGTGACGAACATCTTGCTGCCGTTGAGGACGTAGGTGTCGCCGCGTCGTATGGCCCGCGTGCGAATGGCCTGGACGTCGGAGCCCGCGTGCGGCTCGGTGAGGCAGAGGCCGGCGCGGGCGTCGCCGCGGGCCAGGCGGGGCAGGAAGCGCCCCCGCTGCGCCTCGGTCCCGTGGTGCAGCACGATGAGGGCGGCCATGGTGTGGCTGTTGACGACGCCGGCCAGCGACATCCAGCCTCGGCAGAGCTCCTCGATGATGCGCGCGTAGGTGGTGACGTCGAGGCCCAGGCCCCCGTGCTCGGCCGGCACCAGGGCGCCGAACAGGCCGAGCGCCTGCATGCGGGCCACGAGCTCGTGCGGGTAACGGTCGGCGGGCTCGAGCTCGGCGGCCCGCGGGCGGACCTCCCGCTCGACGAACTCGCGGACGGCGGCAATCATCGGATGGCTCATTGCGTTCCCCGGGATATTACAATGGATGCCGATGTCGCTGGACGAGCCCATCCTGTCGTTACAGCGGCGGGTCGACCGCATCATTCGGCGCCTGAGACTGGGCCGCGCGCCGGAGGGTGGTCGCCGGCGCCGCCTCCTCATCGTTCAGATCGACGGGCTCTCCCGCGGTGTGCTCGAGCAGGCGCTGGCCGAGCGGCGAATGCCGTTCCTGGCGCGCTTGCTGGACCGCCAGGGATTTCGGCTCGCGCCCATGAGCGTCGGGCTGCCCACCTCCACGCCGGCCTTCCAGATGGGCGCGATGTACGGGGTGCAGCCTGACATCCCCGGCTTCCACTACCACGATCGCCGGCGGCGCGCCGATGTCTACTTCCCGAGGAGCAGGGACGCCGCCTTCGTGGAGGAAGCCCAGGCCCGGGGCCGCCGGGGCATCCTCTCCGGCGGCAGCGCCTACGGCTGCGTCTTCACGGGCGGTGCCGTGAACAACCTCTTCAACTTCGCCACCCTCAAACGTCCCACCGGCTCGGGGCTGCTCGGCGCGCTGTCGGCGTTCGTGGTGCTGGCCTGGGTGCTGGTGAAGTGCGTGACCGTGACCGCGATGGAGCTGGGCCGGGCCGTGCTCCGGTTTGTGGCCGACCCGGTCAGGGAGAGCGCGCGAGGATGGAAGTGGCTGGCCATCAAGGTCGGCGTCTCGTTGTGGGAACGCGAGCTGATCACGCTGGCCACCGCCCGCGACCTCTACGCGGGAGCCCCGGCCGTCTACGTCAACTATCTCGACTATGACGTCTTCGCCCACGCCTACGGACCCCGTCATCGTCGCGCCTTGCAAGCATTGCGGCGGGTGGACCGCGCCATCCAGGACCTGTGGCGGGTGATCCGCCGCGTACCCGGCCACCGCTACGACCTCTATGTGCTGTCCGACCACGGCCAGGTGGCGTCGGTCCCCTACGAGCAGCTCTCCGGCGGGCGGCCCTTCGAGCGCGTCTTCTTCGAGGACCTGCTCAAGCCGTCCGGTGCCGTGGAGGTGAGTCCGGCCCATCCGCACGGCCGCCGTCTGGCCAGCGGCATCAAGGCGTTCCGCCGCGGGCGCGCTCCCGGGATGTTCCAGCGCTTCCTGAACTATCTGGAGCACGACTTCCCGTGGATGTTGGGCGAGCTGCCGGAGGCGCGCCAGGAAGACGGCGTCCGGGTGGTGGCGGCCGGTCCCAACGCGTTCGTCTACTTCCTCGGCAGCGAGCAGCCGCTCACGCTCGAGCAGATCGACCAGCGCTACCCCGCGCTTGCCGACGATCTCTCCCGCAGCCGCGGCGTGGGATTCGCGCTGGCCCGGTCGGCCGACGGGCCGGTGTACCTCTGGAGAGGCAAGCGCTATGCCCTCGGCCACGACCTCCCCGGTCCGCTGGGTGGGCGGGAGGACCGGGCCGTGGCCATCCAGGGCGTGCGGGATCTGATGGCGATGCCGTGCGCCGGCGATTTCGTCGTCTACGGCAACGACTCGCCGGATGGCAGCATCACGTACATTCCCGAGGCGGGAGCGCACGCCGGGCCGTCCGCCGACGAGATGCAAACGTTCATCGTGAGCCCACCCGGCGTCCGGCTGCCCTCGCCGATCACACGGCCCGTCCAGCTCTATGCCCACTTCGTCGCATACCAGGAGGAGTAGGCCACGTGCACTTGATCGTCGCCAGCTACAACATTCACCGTGGCGTGGGGCTCGATCGGCGGCGTGATCTCGACCGCATCGCCGACGTCATCGCTGAAATCGGCCCCGACGTGGTCGGGCTCCAGGAGGTGGTCTGCGCGCGGGGCACGCTGCTGGGCGATCAGGCCGCTCACCTGGCCGCCCGCCTGGGGATGGAGCTGGTGATGGGTGTCACTCGCCTCCACGGCGAGGGCACCTTCGGCAACGCCGTGCTGAGCCGGCTGCCGGTGCTCGGCTCCGAGGCCTGCGACCTCTCGTGTGGCGACCGCGAGCCGCGCGGCTGCCTGCGCGTGGACCTGGGCGCCGACGGGCGCACCGTGCACATGTTCAACTGCCACTTCGGGCTGAGCCTGCGCGAGCGCCGCCGGCAGGTCGGCCTGCTCGCCGAGTTCATCCGCGGCTCGGCCCGGATGGAAGGCCCCCGCGTGCTCCTGGGGGACTTCAACGAATGGCATCGGGGGCCGGTGACGCGCGAGCTGCGCCGGGAGTTCTCTTCGCCCATGCGGCGGATGCGTCGCACCCATCCCGCCGTCTTCCCCCTGTTCCGTCTGGACCGGATCTACTGGGACGTCGAGCTGGAGGGCGAGACGTTCCACGCGCACCGCAGCCGCCGGGCCCGGGTGGCTTCCGACCACTTGCCGGTGGTGGCACGCCTTCGCGTCCGCCCCAAGCCCGGCGGCGAGCATCCCTACGTCGTGGGCGACGCGCTGCCGCCGGCGGAGTGAGAGGCCGGCTCAGTCTTTTCGGACGCAGCCCAGTCTCAGGCGCGCTCGGCCAGCTCCAGCGCGACGCCCAGGAGGGTGTTAGCGCCGTACTCGATGTCGTCCAGCGGGGTGAACTCCTCCTCGCAGTGGCTTCGGCCGTCGCGCGAGGGCACGAAGATCATCCCGGTGGGCCCGATAGCGGCCATGTACTGAGCGTCGTGGCCCGCTCCCGAGAGGATCCGCCGGGAGCGGGCGCCGGCGGCCTTGGCCGCTCGCTCGACGGCGGCGACGACTTCCGGGGTGAACGGCGTGCGAGGCACTCTCCAGTAGTGCTCCAGCTCATAGCGAACCCCCTCGCGCTGGCAGGCCTCGGCAACGACGCCGTCGAGCATCGGCATTGCGCGGTCCAGTTTCTCGCTCCGGGGGTCGCGCATGTCGATGGATAGCGCGACCCGGCCGGGGATGGCGTTGACGATGTTGGGGCTGACGGTGAGGCTGCCCACCGTGGTCACGGTATCGCCGCCCAGCTCCCTGGCGATCCGCCGCACGCCGCTGACGACGTCGGCGGCGGCCACCAGGGCGTCGTGGCGGATCCGCATGGGCGTGGGCCCCGCGTGGTCCTGCACGCCGTGGATGGTGAGACGCGACCACGAGATGGCCACGATGCCCTCCACCACGCCGACGGACAGACCCTCTTCCTCCAGGTAGGGACCCTGCTCGATGTGGAGCTCGAGGTAGGCGCGGAACGGGCGGGGCACGCAGGGCTCGGCTCCCAGGTAGCCGATCCGCTCCAGCTCGTCCACCAGGCGGATGCCGTCCTTGTCCCGCGCGTTGTAGGCGTCCTCCAGGGCGATCTTGCCGGCCATCACCCCGCTGGCGATCATCGCCGGCTGGAAACGGGCACCCTCTTCGTTGGTGAAGATGACCAGCGTCACCGGGTGCCGGGTACGGACCGTCCCGTCGTTGAGGGCCCGGATCACCTCGAGGCCGCAGAGCACGCCGAGCTGGCCGTCGTACTTGCCGCCGGTGGGCACCGAATCCACGTGCGAGCCCATCATCACCGGCGGCAGCGCGGCAGCGCCGGGTCGCTCGCCGAAGATGTTGCCCATCCGGTCCACGGTCACCCGCAGCCCGGCCTCGCGCATCCAGGCCACCATCTGATCCCGGGCGCGCCGGTCGTCGTCGGTGAGGGCCAGGCGCGTGAGCCCGCCACGGGGCGTCTCGCCGATCCGGCCCAGCTCGTTCATCGTTCGCTCGAGGCGCTGACGGTTGATCTTCATGGCCAGTCGTATAGCCCAAGCGGGGCGTCCGGTCCAGGGCGGGCCGCGATGCTCACATCCCCAGATACGCCCGTTTCAGGCGCTCGTCACCCAGGAGGTCGCGGGCCGCGCCGTCGAGCACGAGCCGCCCGCTTTCCAGCACGCAGCCCCGGTGGGCGAGCGTGAGGGCCTGGCGGACGTTCTGCTCGACCAGCAGCACGGTCACGCCGTCGGCGTTGATGGTCCGCACCGTCTCGAAGATGCGCCCCACCAGGACCGGCGCCAGACCGAGGGTGGGCTCGTCCAGCATCAGCATGCGGGGCCGGGCCATGAGCGCGCGTCCGATGGCGCACATCTGCTGCTCGCCTCCCGAGAGCGAGCCGGCGAGTTGCGCCCGTCGCTCGGCCAGCACGGGAAAGAGGGAGAACACGTAGTCCAGGGTCGCGCCGCGCTCGGCCCGCGCCGGCGCCGTGTGGGCGCCCAGCAGCAGGTTCTCCATGACGGTCATGAAGGGAAAGAGCCTCCGGCCCTCCGGCACCTGCACGATGCCGAGGTCGACCCGCCGGTAGGCGGCCACCGTCCCCAGGTCGTCGCCGTTGAGCAGGACCCGTCCCCGGCGCGGGGCCACCAGTCCCGAGATCACCCGGAGCGTGGTGGTCTTGCCGGCGGCGTTGGCGCCCACCAGGGCCACGATCTCTTTGTCCCGCACCTCGAGGGACACGCCGAAGAGCGCCTGCAGGTCGCCGTAGAACGCGTCGACGGCCTCAAGCCGGAGCAAGGACGAACTCCTCGCCGAGGTAGGCGTCGATGACCCGGCGGTCGCTGGCGATCCGGGCCGGCGGGCCCTCGGCGATCAGCTCGCCGTGATGGAGAACCACGATGCGGTGGGCCAGTCGCATCATGGCTGCCATGATGTGCTCGATGACGACGAGCGTGAGCCCGTCGGCGTGCAGGCGGCGGATAAGCTCCACCATGCCGGCCAGCTCGGAGGGGTTGAGGCCGGCCATGACCTCGTCGAGGAGCAGCAAGCGGGGGCGGGTGGCCAGCGCCCGCGCCACCTCCAGGCGCTTGCGCAAGCCGATGGGCAGGGCCTTGGCCGGCGTCCGGGCGTAGGCGCCCAGCCCGCACGTTTCGATCACCCGCTCGGCGTCGACGCGGGCGGCCCGCATGTTGGTCACCCGGGTCAGCGAGCCGATCATGACGTTGTCGACGACCGAGAGATTGCCGAAGGGCTTGACGATCTGGAACGTTCGCGTCAGCCCGAGCCGGCAGATCACGTACGGCGGCTGGCCGGTGACGTCGCGGCCCTCGAGAAGCACGCGCCCCTCTTCGGGCCGGTAGTAGCCGGCGATGACGTTGAAGAGCGTGGTCTTGCCGGCGCCGTTGGGGCCGATGATTCCCAGCAGCTCGGCCGGGGCCACCTCCAGGGTGACGTCGCGGACCGCGGTGAGCCCCCCAAAGCGCTTGGTCACGCCTTCTAGGAGGAGCACGTCGAGGCCCCCCCCTTCGACGAGCTCATGCGTGGGCGCGGGCGGCGCGCGCGCGCAGCCGGGCGGCCACGCCGGCCAACCCCTCGGGGACGAAGCGGACGACGAGGATGAGGATGCAACCGTAGAGGATGAGGTAGATCCCGGCGAAGCCGGTCTTGACCCCGGAAAAGGTGGCTCGCAGGTACGTCTCGACCGTGGTGATGAGGATCGAGCCGAGGAAGGGGCCCAGGGCCGTGCCCATGCCGCCGATGATCGTGTTCAGCGCGAAGCGGATGGAGAGGTCCACCGAGAACACGTAGACGGGATCGACGAAGCCCACGTACTGCGCCCACAGCGTCCCGACCACGGACGTCATGGCCGCGCTCAGCGTGATGGCGAAGACCTTGAGCCGGCGGCTCGGGATGCCGAGGGCCTGGGCGGCGTCCTCGTCCTCGCGGACGCCGGCCAGGCGGTAGCCGATCCGCGACCGCTCGAGGTACACCTGGGCCAGGTAGTAGAGGACGGCCAGGCCGAGGGCCACATATACCCAGGCGACGTGCCCGAGCCCGAGAGTCCAGAAGCCTGGCCGGAACGGCACCGGGATGCCTTCCGAGCCGGCCGTAAAGCCGCGCCACCGGCTGGCCAGGATCAACAGCACTTGCGAAAACGCGATCGTCGACAAGGCGAAGTACGGGCCGCGCAGCCGGTTCGAAAGATAGCCGATCAAGGCGCCGGCGGCCAACGAGACGGCCACGCCGACCAGCATGCCCAGCCACGGGCTCTGCTGCCATCGGGTGGAGAGCAGCGCCGCCGCGTAGGCGCCGATCCCGAAGAACGCCGAATGACCGAGCGAGACCTGGCCGGCGTAGCCGCTGGCCACGTTCCAGGCGGCCGAGAGGGCCCCCCACAGGAGGATGAGGACCAGGCTGTCCAGGAAGAACGCGTCCCGGACGAACAGCGGCGTGAGCACGGCCAGCCCGAAGATGACGAGCGCTGCCCAGTGCCGCGCCAGCAGGCCCTCCATCAGGCGCCCAGCGTCTCAGCGCCGCGCTGGCCGAAGAGCCCGGCCGGACGGAACATGAGGACGGCGATGAACAGGACGAAGTAGAAGACCTCTTTCCAGGCGGCGCCGAAGAAGTACGAGCCCACCACCTCCACGCCGGCCACGATGAGGCTGCCCAGCAGCGCGCCCACCATGTCGCCCAGTCCCCCCAGCACGACCACCACGTAGGCCAGGAGGACGAACTGCAGACCGGCGGTCGGATAAGCGGCGTAGAGCGGGGCGACCAGGACGCCGGCCGCGCCCACGCAGGCGATGCCGATGGCGAAGGTGAAGCGGTAGACGCGATCGGTGTCGATGCCCATGAGCGTGGCCGCTTCGCCGTCCTGCGCCGTGGCCCGCATGACGCGGCCGACGTGCGTCCATTTCATGAAGGCGAACAGGGCGAGGGTGAGGGCCACCGATACCGTGAAGGCGACCACCTGGGAGAGGTTGAACGCGGTGCCGCCGATGCGGACCACGGCCGAGGCATGCCAGGGGCGGAGCATGTGGTAGTCGCCCGTCCACAGCACCAGGGCCAGGTTCTGGAGCGCGATGGAGAGCCCCACCGTCGTGAAGATCTGGACGTTGTGCGAGGCGTGGACGACGCCCCGCATGACGAGGGCGTAGGTCACCAGGCCGACCAGGAAGAAGAGCGGGATGGCGACCACGAGCATGAACCAGGGATCGATGGACCACAGGGTGAACGACCAGAAGGCCAGGTACATGCCGAGCATCAGGAACTCGCCGTGCGCGAAGTTCACGACGCGCATGATCCCGAAGATCAGGGTCAGGCCCACGGCGATCAGGGCATAGATGCTGCCCAGCAGGACAGTGGCGACGCCGAGCTGAGCGAGGACGTCTATTTCCGCTGGCCCCAGGCGGGCAGCGGAATCCACTTGGCCCGCATGGTCGTGAACTCCTCCGGCCACACGGTGACCAGCTGGCCGTTCTGCCACTGCAGCATGTAGTGCTGCACGCGCTCGTTGGCGTTCTGCCCGATCTCGCTGAACTTGACACCCCAGCCGTTGATGCTGGAGCCGACGGGAAGGTCGAGCGACATCACCGCGGAGCGGAACTTGTCGAGGTCGTCGGACCCAGCCTGGTCGAGCACGAGCTTGAGAATCCAGAGGCCACCGCCGGCGAGTTGATGACCGCCAAAGGGATAGGAGCCTGTCCGCTTCTGTACGGCGTCCCGGAACTCGCGCTCGATCTTCTGCCCGTCCGGGCGGAGCGACTCGATGCGGAACCCGGGGCCGGGCTCCAGGAGCGCGAAGGGGCCGTTGGCGTCGTCGCCGTGCGCCTTGCCGAAGTCGGGCGACCCGTAGCCGGTGGCGCCGGCGTGGACCAGCGCCTTGAAGAGGAAACTCTGTTCGCGGGCCTGCCGCCAGAACAGGATCGAGTCGTTGGTGTGGGCGATGTGATGCACGATGTCGGGATTGAGCTGCTTGAACTTCACGATGACGGGCGTGAAGTCGTTGATGGTCGTGAAGGTGTAGTACTCCAGCCCCAGCTCCTGCATCCCGAACTCCTGCTTGGCCCGCTGGCGGGCCGACTCCGTCACGCCCTGGCCGTACGAGGAGTCTTCGGAGAGGTAGGCGATCTTGAGCTGGTTGGGGCGGAGGTTGAAGCGTGGCGCCAGGTGCTTGGCGATGAACTCCACGTTGTACCAGCCGAACCCAGTGGCGTCGATCTCGGTGCGGAAGGCGGTCTTGAGGCCGCGCTTGTTGAAACGCGGGTCCACGCAGGAGGTCTCCCAGTAGATGACGTTTTGCCGAGCGGCCGCCTCGCTGGCCGCGCCGCACAGTCGGGAGGAGAAGGTGCCGGTGATGATCTTGACCCCCTCGCGGGTGATCAGGCGGTTGGCCTCGCTGGCCGCCGCGGTGGGATCGGGGGCGTCAGCCACGGCGAAGACGAGCTTCTTGCCCATCACCCCGCCGCGCTCGTTGATCATGTCACGCACGATCTCGTACCCCTCCAGGTGGCGCTTGCCTTCGCCGGCCAGCGGTCCGGTGAGCGGCTCCAGGACGCCGATCTTGTACTCGCCGGAGAGCGATTGGGCCCCGGTGCCGCTGGACAGCGCGGCTACGGCGAGAATGAGTACGCTGGTGAGGGCGAGGGCGCGATGACGCATGAGTGGCCTCCTCGGTGGCGAGAGACGGTGCCGATGCCGCCTGCGTTCTAGCACCGCCTCACGGAAAGTGTCAAGGGAGGGCGTGTTAGACTCGCTCCGTGAGCGACGATCACGACCATCGTTTCCTCACCCCGCACACCGCCCGCTTCT
This sequence comes from Candidatus Rokuibacteriota bacterium, assembly GCA_050731755.1. Taxonomy (GTDB): domain Bacteria; phylum Methylomirabilota; class Methylomirabilia; order Rokubacteriales; family CSP1-6; genus JBOHPP01. Next base: position 10,205 of record JBOHPP010000010.1, read on the forward strand.
GCCCGCTTTGCGCGACGTCACTCGTGCGGGAGGCCGTGCCGCCCGACCAGCGTGAGCAGGCCGTCTGCCCGCACTGCCGCTTCGTCTTCTACCTGAACCCCAAGGTCGTGGCCGGCACCATTCCCGAGCAGGACGGCCGCATCTTACTGACGCGGCGGGCGATCAACCCCGGCCGGGGCCTCTGGACCTTCCCCGGCGGCTTCGTGGACTTCGGCGAGACGGTGACCGACGCCGCGCTGCGCGAGACCCACGAGGAGACCGGGCTCACGGTGGCGCTGACCGGGCTGCTGAACGTCTACTCCTATCCCGGCGCTCCGGTGATCGTCGTCTACCGGGCCCGCGTCACCGGCGGTACGATCACGGCCTGCTCGGAGAACGACGCGCTGGAGTGGCTGAAGCCGGACGAGGTTCCCTGGGAGCGTCTGGCCTTTCCCTCTACGCGGGAGGCGCTCCGCGACTGGGTCGCGCTGCGCGGCGAAGTCCCCGCCGGCTGACCCGCGGCTAAGTCGGGAGCCGCGACGGCAGAGCCAGCGTCGCCTTGCCGGTGACGACCTTCTCCCCGCGCTGATTCTCCGCCCACACCTCGAGCTCCACCAGGTGGACGTCGTCCTTCGACGACTTGACCAGGACGCGTCCGCGACAGGTGACGGTGTCCTTGAGGCGCACCAGCCCGGCGAAGCGCACGCCGAGCTTGCGCACGGTGCCGGCGCCGGCCCAGTCGGTGAGCGCCTGGGCCACGAACCCCATGGAAAGCATGCCGTGAGCGAAGACGCCGCCCATGCCGGCGGCCCGGGCGAATTCGTCGTCCTGGTGAATGGGGTTGAAGTCGCCGGAGGCGCCGGCGTACCGGGTGAGCTGGATCTGCTGGATGGGGCCTTTGCCCAGCGGCGGGATCTCGTCGCCCACCGACACATCCTCGAAGGAGACCTTGCCGTACTTCATCAGAGGCGGACCACGGTGATGTGGCGCAGGGTGACCACGATCTCGTTGGTGCTGTCGGTGATCGCCGTCTCGCGGACGACGAAGGCCATGGGGCCGCTGCGGCCGGCCTTCTCGTAGAGGTCCACGACCCGGGTACGGCAGAGATAGGTCTGCCCGGGCACGAGCGGGCGGTGGATCTCGAACACCTGCTCGCCGTGCAGCACGCGCGAGATGTCCACGCCGAGGTCCCGCAGCATCGCGCCGGAGTCGGTGGCCTCGCTGCGGAAGGTGATGGCGAACGTCGGTGGCGCGATGATGTCGGCCCACGGCGAGGCCCGTCCCACAGTGTCGTCGAGGTAGAAGGGATTGAGGTCGCCGATGGCCCGGGCGAACTCCTTGATCTTCCCGCGCTCGATGGTCACGGCGAAGGGCGGGTACTCCTTGCCGACGACGTCCCGGTTGACCTGGATCGGCATCAGCGCTCGGCCTTCTTCATCGCGCGGGCCAGGAACTTCTGGAGGTCGGGCACCACGAAACGCTCGTGGCGGCCCTCGGCGATCTTCTCCTGCTCGTCCCACGCCTCGACGGCGAAGAGGTAGCGCCGGCCGTCGGTCTCCAGCAGCGTGGCCCTGGCGCGCACCTTCATCCCCACCGGGGTGGCGGCCAGGTGGCGCATCTCCACCATGGTGCCCACGGTACCGGCGCCGGCCGGAAGCGCGGGCGCCAGCACGGCGGCAGCGGCGTTCTCCAGGAGGCCGACGACGAAGGGCGTGGCCAGCACCCGGACGCCCCGGTTGCCCATCGCCTCGGCCGTGCGATCGGGGGTGACGGTGCTGGTGACCTCCGCGGTGGCCCCGGGCGCCAGGCTCATGGCTCGCCCGTTTTACCGCGAGATCAGCAGGAACTGCAAGCCCATCAGCACCAGCAACGCCTCGGGTCCGGAAGCATTCGTGCCATCATACGCCACGTGCTGAGAACGCTCGCGGCGGCGGGCGCCTTCGTCGTCTCGCTGGACTCCACGGTCAACATCGCCTTCCCGGCGATGGCGGCCGCCTTCGCGGCGCCCCCCGAGCGGATGCGCTGGGTCATCATCTGCTACGTCCTCACGTACGCCCTCATGTCGTTCGCGGGAGGCGCGCTGGGCGACCGCTGGGGGCACGGCCGGGTGTTTCGGGCCGGCCTGGCGCTGAGCGTGGCGGCGTTCGTCCTCTGCGGCGCCGCGCCGACGTTCGGCTGGCTCCTGGCCGGCCGCGTCGTGCAGGGGGTTGCCGGTGGGCTGGTGTACGGCACGACACCGGCGCTCGTCACGCTCGGCGCGGATGCGGCGGCCCGCGGTCGGGCGCTCGGCTTTTTGAACAGCGCCATCGGCCTGGCCTTCGCCCTCGGCCCGCTTGTTGCCGGAGCACTGGTGGAGCACTTCGGCTGGCCGGCGGTGTTCTACCTGCGGGTGCCGCTGGCGCTCGGCGTGCTTGGCTGGAGTCTGGCCCAGCAACCGCGCGGGCATCCGCGGCGGGCCACGCTCCTGGCCGGCGCCGGTGACCTCGCGCGGGGTTCCGTGTTGGGCGCGGGAGCGCTGGCCTTCCTGGCTCAGGCCGGCATCTTCGCCGTCTGGCTGCTGGCGCCCTTCGACCTCATCGAGCGCCGCGGGCTCGATCCGCTCGTGGGCGGTGCCCTGTTCATGCTCACGCCCCTCGGCACCGCCGTGGCGGCTCCACTGGCCGGTCGGCTCGGCGACCGGCTCGGATCCCGACCTCTCATGACCGCCGGGCTCGCGGTGGAGGCGGCTGGCCTGTTCGTAATCGCGGTGGCCAGCCCGCCGGCACCGGTCGCCGTGCTGGCCGTTGGGCTGTTCGCTGCCGGCCTGGGGCTGGGCGTGTTCCAGGTGCCCAACATGGCGACCCTGATGGCGGAATTCCCGGCTGGGCAGCAGGGAGTGGCCGGCGGCTTCGCGTTTCTGGCCCGGACGCTCGGCACCGTGGGCGGCGTGGCGCTTCTGGCCCACGTGTTCGCCGAGCGCCGGGCCGCGGCGGGCTTCGATGCCGCCTATGGTCTGGCCTTCGGCGTCGCGGCCGGGCTCGTCAGCGCCGGCACCGTCGCCGCCCTGGTCTGGACGGTACGCCGGCCAGCCCGCCAAAGATGATGCTGCTGGCAGGATCGTTGCTGAGAGATAGGGCATGGTCATCCTCCAGGCGCTCCTCGCGGCACTGTCACGGTCGGCGGGCAGGCTGCTGAACACCGCCTTTGGGTGGGCGACCATCATGCTCTTCGGCAAGGTCCGGCAAGACCGTCAGCTCTACCTGTCGGCCATCGCGTTGGGCTCGGTCGTGTGGCTCGTGGCCCTGATTTCCGTCGCGTTCCCCTCCGTCGGCACCTTCCTGCTCGCGTTCGTGACGTTGCCGGATTGGGTCGACCGGACGTGGATCAGGCTCGCGATGCTGACGGCGGTCATCCTGCTGCCGGCGCTCGTCGGCTGGCTGTCGACCCGTCTCGTCCCGGCCGGGGAGCGCCAGCGGCGTGGCATCTCGACCTGGGGCGCCGTCGTGCGCGGCTATCCGTACACCCTGGGACTGGCGATGACGCTTGTCCTCATGATCGTCGTGGCGCCGATCCTCAAGCTGCGCAACGTGATCAGACGGTGGACCGCCGAGCACGTGCCCGTGATCATCGAGCCCGACGCCTACGAAGACGTCGTCGACGACGTGGAGGAGGCGCTGAATGCGACCGGGGTCAAGACCCGGCGCCGGCCGGTCACCTGGCTCCTGCGTCTGCCCACCAAGCTCCTGGCGGTGTTCGCGGGTCGGGCAGTCGGCCGTGTCGCCGCTGAGCGGCTCACCCGCCTGGTCAGTGATCGCATCGAGGTGCTGCTGCATCCGTCCGACATCGTCATCAGCGGCCGCGCCACCGACGCAGCTCGGGTCCGGGCGATCCTCGCCGAGCATCTGACCTACACCCGGGCGTACCTGACGTGGGACAAGGAAGCGAACGAGATCGAGGATGAGCGGCGCGAGATCTGGGGTCCGCTATTGGCCGGCCGCACGGCCGGCCTGGCCGAGCGTCTGTCGGATCTCGAAGACCGGCTGCGCGACCTCCAGGTGCCCTACGAGGAGTGGGAAGTCCTGTTCCGTCAGATTCTCCTCGCCGAGCGGACGCTCGTGGCCGGGGACCGTGGCGCGTTTGTCCGGGCCGAGCTGCGGTCGACGCTGCTCACCGCGTTGGCCACCGCGGCGCCGGCGCTGGAGCAGGCGGCCAGGCTCGCGCGCGAGATCCGGCGTGATCGGAGCGCTTCGCGCAACAAAGCGCGCGCGCCGGCGTTTCCGGTCAGCGTCGACAATTTCCGCACGGCGCTTCGAGGGCTGCGGGAGGGGATACGCCGGCGACGGGCCCGCGGGCGCGTCCTGGCGTTCTTCCGCCGCGCCGCCTAGTGTTCCGTCCGTGAAGTCATGTTAACGACCACGACCGATGGCCTTCTTGACGATGGCGGCCGGGTCTTTGGTCCAGATGAACGGGGTCGGATGGCTGTTCCAGTCGGCGATGTAGGCCTCGATGTGGCGGATCAAAGCGCGGACGGTATCGAAGGAGCCGCGCCGGACCGACTTGCGCGTGAGAATGCCGAACCAGGCCTCCACCATGTTGAGCCAGGACGCGCCCTTGGGCGTGAAGTGAAACTCGACGTTCGGGTGCGCCGCGAGCCAGGCTTGGACCGCCGGCGTCGAATGGGTGGAGGAGTTGTCCAGGACCACGTGCAGCTCGCGGCCACGATAGCGCCGGGCCAGCCGCTTCATGAAGCGCAAGAAATCGGCACCGGTGTGCCGCGGGGCGCCCTCGCCGATGACCCGGCCGCTGGCGATCTCGAGGGCCGCGTACAGGCTCGTCAGCCCGTTGCGGCGATAGTCGTGGGTCTGCCGAGCCGGCAGCCCAGGCCGCAAGGGCAGCAAGGGCTGGGTCCGGCTGAGCGCCTGGATCTGCGTCTTCTCATCCAGGCTCAGGACCACGGCGTGCGTCGGTGGGTTGAGATACAGTCCGACGACATCGTAGATCTTGTCCTCCGCCTCGGGATCGGTCGTGAATTTGAACGTCGAGACCCGATGCGGTTTGAGGGCGTGGGCACGCCAGATGCGATGCACGGTGCCGTGCGACACCCCCGCCTTCCGAGCCAGGTCCCGCGTCGACCAATGGGTAAGGCCGGGCGCGGCCGGCTTCAGCGTGAGGGCGACAATCTGGGCCCGCTTCCGGGCCGTGATCGTCGGTGGCCGTCCGGATCGAGGACGGTCCTGGAGACCCGTCACGCCGTGTTCTGCGAAGCGGCGCCGCAGCCGGCTGACCTGCACCACCGTGTAGCCGGTCCGTTCGGCGATCTCCACCCCGGGAACGTCCTGAGCCATCATCAACACCGCCCGCGCCCGTCGGCTGAGACCGGCCGGCGCGGAGGGCGAGCGTTGGAGGCGCTCCAGCTCATGCCGATCCGCCTCGCTGACCACGATCGGCCGAACGCGATTGGCCATGGATTCCCTCCCGGAGGATGCCATGGCACATATTAACCTGACTTCGTATACGCAACACTAGTGAGTCACCGCCGTTCGAGCGCGGGCTTTGCCCGCGCAACCTGTGTCGCACCCCGCGCGAACGGGGAGGTTTGGAGGGGGCGGCCGCTGCCCCCTCCAACTTCATGGGCGCCGTCTAGGCCCCCTCCGATTGGACGATGGCCGGGTCGAATCGCATGACGACGTAGCCGCCCACGGCGCCGGCGCCGAAGCCCGGAGCGAAGATCCTGAGCGGATGGCGAATGACGCCGTCGTGGACGGCGTCCCAGAGCGCCAGCGGGATGCTGGCCGACGACGTGTTTCCCACCCGGGCGATGTTGAAGTAGAGCCGCTCCACCTCGAGCCCGGCCGCGCGGGCCAGGCCGGCCACCATCATCTGGTTGGCCTGATGGGGCACGACGAGGTCGATGGCGTCCAGCAGGGAACCGGCGCCGCCTTCGGGATGGGGCAGCGCCCGTAGCTCGTCGAGCATCTGCGTGAGGTAGCGCTTGACCAGCTTCCGAACGTCGGGCCCGTAGACCGTGATGTTGTTGTCGAACTCAGGGTTGGGCCAGACGATGGAGTCGACCTCGTTCATGGGACCGCTGGCGTACGTCTGGAGCACCTCGATGTCGGCCGGCGTCCCCGCGGGCGCCGGGGCCAGCACGACGGCGGCGGCCGCGTCACCGAAGATCATCCGTGACGTCCGGACCGTGCCGATCTTGTCCGAGAACTTCTCGCCGCACACCACCAGTACCGGGCGCTCGATCTCCTGGAGCAGGCGGACGGCCTCGGCCAGGCCGTAGGGCAGGCCGGCGCAGGCCGCCACGATGTCGTACGAGGCGTGCGTCTGCAGCATGCCGAGCTGCCCCGACAGCCAGGTGGCCAGCGAGGGCATCATCTTGGTGCTGGTGCAGGAGCAGAAGATGACGGCGCCCACCTCTTCGGGCCGGCGGCCGGACTTCGCCAGCGCGCGCTGGGCCGCCAGCAGCGCCATGTGGTCGAGATCCAGCTCGGTGTACAGCCGGCTCTCGATCCCTGTCTTGGCCACGATCTCGTCGACGGTCATGGGTGACCAGGAGTAGGCGGCGTTGCGGATGAGGTCGGCGTTGGTGCAGACACGCTCGCCCTTGTACACGGCGAGCGCCTCCAGGCGGGGCCGGACCGCGAAGCGCTTGGCCACCTCCACCGGCGGGTACGGCCGGATCGGCTCCCGCGTGGGCGCTGGAGCCGGCCGG
>JBOHPP010000011.1:0-13010 GCA_050731755.1 Candidatus Rokuibacteriota bacterium
CCAGGGCCCCGGCATGTACCTGCGCATGCTGGGGGTGGCCCGCCTCTACCTCGACAACGTTCCCCACGTGCAGGCCTCCTGGTTCTCGGAGGGCAAGCGCACCGGTCAGATCGCGCTGCACTTCGGCGCCGACGACTGGGGCGGCACGCTGTTCGAAGAGAACGTTCACCGGGCGGCCGACTATGTGAACACGATCACCGTCGAGGAGATCACCACGCTGATCCGCGACGCCGGCTTCACGCCGGCCCAGCGCACGACGACCTACGACATCCTCCGCGTTTATTAAGTCAGATCGCGTCCAGCGGCGGGACGGCGGGAATCAGCCCGCGTTGGTGGGCCATGGTGAAGAGGCGCTCGAGCGCGGCGCGTCCTTCGGGGCCGAGCGCCAGCGTGTAGTCGTTGACGTACATCAGGACGAAGCGACGACAGGTCTCCTTGTCGATCCCCCGCCCGTAACGCATGACATACTCCAGCGCCTCATCGACGTTTCCGTGGGCCCAAGCGATCGAGTCGCGGAGGGCCTGCGAGAGCGCGCGATGGAGAGGCTCGCCGAGATCCCGCCGCATCACGTTGACCCCGAGGGGCAGCGGCAGCCCGGTGTCGCGGTACCAGGCCTCGCCGAGGTCCAGCACCCTGGTGAGGCCGAGGGCCGGATGGGTGATTTGCCCCTCGTGGATGAGCAGGCCTAAATCGGCCTGCCCTTCCAGTACGGCGCCCGGAATCTTGTCGAAGGGCACCTCGATGAGGGCTGGCTCCTCGGGCAGGTAGAGGCGGAGCAGCAACGAGGCGGTGGTGTGGCTGCCGGGGATGGCGACGACGCGGTTCGCGATGTCGCTGGGCTCGATGGCCTCCCGGGCCACGAGGATGGGGCCATAGCCCTTGCCCATGGAGGCGCCGGGATCCATGAGCCGGTAGCGGTCAGCGACCAGCGCGTAGGTGGCGGCTGACACGGCCGTCACCTCCAGCTCGGCGGCGCGGGCCCGGCGGTTCAGCGACTCGATGTCCTGCAGGACGTGCTCGATCCGGACGCCGGGCACCTCCACCTTCCCGGCCGTCAGCGCGTAGAACATGAACGCGTCGTCGGGATCGGGGCTGTGACCTATCCGGACGGTTGGCATCGCCCGGCTAGCATACCCAGACTTCGGGGCCCTCAGGACAGAAGTTCGGGTTGGCGGAAGCCGAGAGTGAAGTCGCCGGCCCGGATCGCCCGGATGATGGCGTCGCGGTCGCGCGGCGCGTTGACTTCGATCCAGGCTCGCCCGAAGTGCGGGGGCTTGTGAGCGTCGTCGGTGGCGATCTTGGCCAGCGGAATGGCGTCCGTGTGATAGAGGGGCCGATAGAGGCCGGTGTCGGTCACCTCGACCGCGTCCAGCGGCAGGCCGTCGCTGCGGAGCGTCGTGATCCGCTGCAGCGTGTCCTCCAGCGAGAGCCGGTATCGGGCAGGATGGTTCAGGACGTAGAGGGTCTCACGCTCCCCGATCACCTTGCCCACGTGCTGGGGGAAGGCCTGGTAGCTCAGCTCCACGCCTTGAAACAGAAGCAGCGCCGGCGCCAGGCCCTTGAGGGCCTCCCAGTACGCGGGCCCGACGAGGTCGTCGTGGTCGGTGATGGCCAGAAAATCGTAGCCCAATCGTTCGTAGGCCTCGATCAGGCGCTGCGGGGCCAGCGCGCCGTCGGAGAACGTGGTGTGGGCGTGGAGGTTGCCCCGGAGCGGGGGCATTCAGCGGACGCGGCGTTTGGTGGGAGTTTCAGGGGGAGGCGGGCCGTTCCACTCGTAGGTGAAGCCAAAGGCGAACCACCCGCTGACCTCCCCGTGGCCCGTCTGAGCCGCGCCGACCGGGGTGCCCGGCGACGTCCACCCGGCAATGCCCATGCGGCCGGTCCCCCGGGCGCTCTCCGTCTTCGAGGACAGGGGCCCGAGGAAGGCCGGATCGTGGCGGACCTTCGGCGACTGCGGGTAGTAGTCCGCATCGCTCGGTCGCGTGGCCTGCCCGTGGTCACCCGGTGGAATCACGATCGGTTCGGGTGCGCGGCGTGGCGGTGCCGGGGCGGTGATGTCCACCTGCTCTTGGGCCCAGCCCTGAGCCACTCCCAGGGCGACGATCCCGATCAACGTCGCCGCCACCATGTCGCGCACCGCCACCATGTTACCGGATGCCTCCCTCTCCCACCATCTCGCCAAAGGGTGGCAACATACATGCCAGGCAGCGCCTCCGGCTTTCCCGGGATTTACACGAGGCCTGGGACAGCTTTTCTAACAATCTGGTAGAAAAATGGCTCCCCGGCTCCTCCACACACGGAGGACCTCCTAGCGACCAGCGATCACCGCGTCGGCGTCGATCTCGATGAGCGCACCCTCGCGGACGAGCTGGTCAACCCGGACCAGCGTGCTGGCCGGGTAGCGCCCCTCCCGAAAGTATCCGGAGCGGATCTCGTGGATCTCCCGAAGCGACTGCTGGTCGAGCTGGGTGACGTAGACGCGGACCCGGACGATGTCGTCCATGGTCCCGCCCTCGCGCTCCAGCACGGCCTTGATGTTGTCGAGGACCTGGCGCGTTTGCTCCTTCATCGTCCGTCCCACCAGTCGGCCCCCATCGTCGGTGCCCAGCTTGCCGGAGATGAACAGGAGCGACGCTCCGGAGAATTCCACGCGCACGGCGTCCGAGAACACCGCCGGGACCCCGGTGCCTTGCAGCGCCGCGATGCCTCGGGACCGGTCCTTGGCGAGGTCGATCCAGGTACGCTTCATCATCGATCCCATCCTCCTCGAGGGTTGTGGTCTCGGCCGTATTCGGCGGCACAGGATAGCGCGGGCGCGCTGCCCGGTGTGCGCGGTCCGGATGCCTCGCTAGTCAATCTGGCCCTGGTCGAGTGGGAAGACCTCCCAGACCCAGGAGGAGGCAGGCGCTCTAACCTCCCGTTTCCCAAGCAGTTAGAGAACGGGCAACCCGGTTGCTAGAGGAGGAGCCGGGGGCTTTTGATGGCGAACGTCATGGTCGTCGAAGACGAGCCGGAGGTGCTGTCGGTCCTGGTGGACCTGATCCGAGAGCGCGGCTACGAGACCGTCGGCGTTCAGCGCACGAGCCAGGCTCTCGAGCTGGTCGGCGATCTCCGGCCCGACGTCATTATCCTGGACCTCGTCATGCCGCCCCGCGAGTTGGATGGCATCGAGTTCCTGTTCCGGCTCCGGCGCAAGCGCCGCGCGCGGGCTATTCCCGTCCTCGTGGTCTCGGGGCTCGCCAACGTCATCAACCCCCGGGCCGCCCAGTATCTCGGGATTCGCGCCATGCACACGAAGCCGTTCGAGATGACCGAACTGCTCAACGAGATCGACAGCGTTTTGAGCCGGGGCTGAGCGGCGAGCCCGACGTCGGCCCACCTTGACGCGCGCCGTCCCGACGGCTACGGTCGCGGGATCTTCACGCGCGCGGAGGTGCTCAGGTGGCTCAGGTCTTCATCCTGGGGGCCGGCACGCCCACGCCCACGCCGGCGAGGTTCGGCTCGGCCTATGCCGTGCAGGTGGCGGGCGAGTACCTGATGTTCGACTGCGGCCCGGCCGCGACCCACAAGCTGGTCAAGGCCGGCATCTTCCCGACCAAGGTCGACTACCTGTTCTTCACGCATCACCACTTCGACCACGACGTGGACTATCCCTGCTTCCTGCTCTGCCGCTGGGACCAGAGCATCGGCAAGGAGAACCAGCTCCGTGTGTACGGGCCCACGCTGACCGAGACGCTGACCGAGCGGATCCTCGGCGAGAACGGCGCGTTCGCGCACGACTGGAAGGCCCGGGTGAACCACCCGCTGAGCCAGCGCGTGCACGTGAACCGGGGCGGGACGCTGCCCCGGAAGCCGCCCTCGGTGCTGGCCAAGGACGTCGGTCCCGGGCCCGTGCACGGGGGGCGGGAATGGCGGGTGACCGCGGCGCCGGCCGAGCACGTGCAGCCCTGGCTCGACTCGCTGGCGTATCGGCTGGACGGTCCGGAAGGTAGCATCGTCTTCACCGGCGACACTCAACCCTGCCCCTCCGTCGTCGACCTCGCCCGCGGCGCGGACATGATGCTCTGCATGTGTTGGGATGACCAGGCCCGCATGGAGGCCATGGGCGAGAGCGGCGGTCAGTGCGGCACCGTGGGCGCCGCGCAGATGGCCCAGCAGGCCGGGGTGAAGAAGCTCGTCCTCGTCCACGTGGGGCCGCACCTGGCCTCCCACGGGCCGATGGAGAAGGGTATCGGCGATGTCCGGCGCGCTTACGAGGGGGAGATCATCTTCGCCGAGGAACTGATGTCGCTGCGCCTCTGAAACCGCTCGGTGATCTACGCGGGCTGACGGCTTTCGGCTTCGATGGCCACGATTCTACGATAGGCCACGGCCGTCTCCTTGCCATCGGTGGCCAGCACGATGCCCTCGTCGCTGACCCGGACCAACGTGCCCGTGAGCGCGGCCGCCGCGTTCATCACCGAGATGGCCACCGGTTGTCCCACGTGAGGCTCGGCCTCGGCCCTCCAGAGATGGCTCACGAGGTCGGCCATCTCGCCGATCTCCAAGATCGGGCCGATGCCCGGCACCTCGAGCTCCTTCTGCGGCGCCCTCGGGGAGAGCTCGCCGTGGGCGAGGACATAGGACATGGTGCGGAGGAGATCCGAGATGCGCGTGAGGATCAGCTTGAAAATAGTGAAGCCCAGCAGGGCCACACACAGCGCGACGCCGAGACCGATCTGGTACTCCCAGCGCCCGATGGCGTTGAGGCTGTACAGGCTATAGGCGAAGGCCAGCAGCGGCAGGATCGAGATGAGGGCGAACACCACCGAAGCGGCCTGCTGCAGGTTGTGCATCTTCGGCCTCGACGCGCTCTCGCTCGTCACCCCGGCCTTCGCCGGTGCCCCCAGTTTGGCCGGAACCGCCCCGTTCTTCACGTGGTGGGCTTGGGCCGGGGGTTGGGCAAGAAGGCGGTGACGAGATGTTCGAGGTACCGGAAGTCCAGTGGCTTGGGCGCGTACGACGAGGCTCCGTGCACGAGCGTCTCGGCGGCCACCGAGACCTTGGTGTTCCCGGTGAGCATGATGACCGGAATGCCCTCGTAGAGGCGGCGAAGCTCCTTGAGGGCCTCCACGCCGTTCATGCCGGGCATCTCGATATCGAGGATCACGAGGTCCGGGCGATGGCGGTGGGCCGCGGCGAGTCCCTCCTTGGCGTTCGGCGCCGTCTCGACCGTGAACACGGTGGAGGGCCGGCTCTCGAGATACTCCTTGAGGACACCGGCGATGTCCACGTCGTCGTCGATGACGAGAATCCGCCGCGCCGTCTTCGCCGCGTCTGCGCCCATCCGGCTCACGGAACAAGCATGACAGGTACCAAACGGCGGCACCTAGAAAAACGGCGGGTTAGCTCGATGAGGGCCGCGCTCCCCGGACAAGGTGACACGTCCCGAGGAAACTCTCCCGACTGTCCGCTCAGCCTTCGCCCTCGGACCTCCCCAGGAAATACCGGCGCGGGTCGAAGCAGCGAACCAGGCGCAGCTCGTCGGCCCCGGGTGGATCGAGGCGGCGCACTGCCGGCGCGACCTTCAGGTCCCAGCCGCACGCCTCCCGCGCCGCCCGCACCGCATCGGCCTCCGGCTGGCCGGGAAAGACGGCGGTGAGGACCAACTCGGCGTTCTCCCCCGCCTTCTCGTACACCCCCAGATCCGACACCACGGCGCTGACCCGCCGGCCCGGGGCCGTGATGTACGGCACCTTGTCCACGAAGCGCGCCGGCGTTTGCGCCAGCGTCACCACGACCTCGCGCGCCGAGGAAGCGATGTCGTTGGCCCCGCCGGAGCCGGTGATGTAGAGCGCGCCGGGGATCATCGTGGAGTTGACGTTGCCGTGCTTGTCGATCTGCCCCGCCGCCAGCGATCCCAGACACCGGTTCTCGCCACCGCCCATGAAGATGCCCATGACATGGAAGATGTCGGTGAGCATCTTGGCGGACGGAAAGTTCCGGAAGGAGAAGACGAATGGTTCGGCCGGCCGCGGCAGGTAGCCGACCATCCCCGTCTCCGCCATCAACTCGATGTCGACGCCGGCCGCTTTCAGCTCGTAGGTGGCGAGCCACGCGGCCAGGTTGGAGTTGCCCACGCCGGCCAGAAACGCGCGATAGCCCCGGGCGCGCGCCTTGTCGGCAAGCAGCCGCGCCGCGGCCACGACCATCATCTCGGCGGCGTTATAGCGGTCGTCGGAGCCGAGGCCGGTCTCGAGCATCTCGAGCTCCGACACCCAGGCGTCCGTGTGGGCCCGCCCTTTCACCTGCATGAGACGCCCGTAGCCGAGCCGGCCAACGTAGGCGCTCTGGTCGGGGACGTCGAGGATCCACTCCTTGATCCAGGCTTCAGCCGTCTCCCGCTTGCGGAACGCGCGGCGCAGCTCGAGGATGAACTCCAGATCCTCCGCGTAGCCCTCCAGCTCGGCGATTCCCAGGCCGTACATCCCGCCCGGATGAGCGCCGAAGGGCGCCTCGACAACGGCCGCCACGTACTGGCCGGGCAGGCGGACCAGCGCGGCGTGGCGGCGGATGAAATCGGTCGGCACGATCTTCTCCACACTGACGATGGCGCCGCCGCGCGCGGCCATGGCCGCGTAGAAGTTCTCGTTGAGGGGCGCCGCGGTCAGCACGTTGCCCGCGCGATCGGCGACCCAGGCGTGGAACAGCGCGAGGTCGGGCTGGAGCGCCCGCACGAGGGCGACGCGCCCTCCGCTGGCGAAGGGGTCGTCGATGGCGAGCAGGTCGCCGTCGCGCGCGTTGTCCTCCTCCATGGTCGAGCCCAGCAGCGAGCGCGTGGGTAGGAAGGGCACGCCCATGGCGCCGGCCATCAGGCGCAGCGGGATGGTGAGCATGGACCAGTTCTGGACGGCGAGCCGCCCTTGCAGCACCGCCCGGCCCACGAGGGGCTGGGGTGTCGGATAGGGATAGCCTTCCCCGACGAACGTCGTGATCAGTCGCTCCACCAGCCCGCCCAGGACGAAGGCCGTCCAGGGCGAGCCGAACCCCGTCGTCGCCAGCGTCCAGCGTGGCGTCCGTGTCCACCACTGGCGCACCAGTTCCCGGGCCAGCGCGCTGGGGCGGCCGTGGGCGGCGCCGAAGAAGAGCGTCTGGCCGGGAGCGGTCAGCCGCCGTACCGCTTCCGCCAGCGTGGTGACCTTGTCCGGCCCCTCGCTGAGCGGGATGGCCAGGCGGCGCTGGATCAGCTCGGCATACTCCGGACGCATGACGTCAGAAGACGGCGCGCGGGTTCGCGGCCACCCGTCGGGCCCCCGCGCTCACGGGCGACGTGAGAAGATCCGCGCCTTCACGCGCGAAGGTACCCAGCCACTCAGCAGGCGCGCGGCCCGCGCCAGCCGCTCGAGCGACATGGGGGTGCCCGGCCAGTACTTGAGGACGAGCCGCCGATCGACGTAGTTCAGGATGCCATCCAGGAGCACCGCCACCAGCACCAGATCGTCGAGGTAGCCGAGGAAGGGGATGAAATCCGGCAGGAGATCCACGGGACTCATCAGATAAAGGGCAGCGGCGGCCAGTGCGATCTTGGCTGGCCGAGGCAGCAGCGGGTCGCCCACGAGCCGGGTGATGAGGCGGGCCACGTCCGGCAAGGCCCGCAGCAACGCGTTCATGTCTCGAGACTCTCCGCCACCAGCTCGCTGATGTCCTTCACCTGCAGCCGGTCCTCGGCCCCGACGACCTTGCGTCCGAGATCGATCATGGCCAGACAGAACGGGCAGGCCGTGCCCACCACGGTGGCCTCGGTCTGGAGGGCTTCTTCCACCCGAATGATGTTGACGCGCTTGCGGGCCGGCACCTCCATCCACATGTGACCGCCGCCGCCGCCGCAGCAGAGACCGCGTTCGCGGTTGCGCGGCATCTCGATGACCCGCAGGCCGGGAACGGCTCGGACCACGTCGCGAGGCGCCTCCATGATGCCGTTGTAGCGCCCGAGGTAACAGGAGTCGTGGAAGGCGACGGCGGCCTCGAGGGTGCGCCGCAGTCGCAGGCGCCCGGCCTCGATCAGCTCCTTGATCACCACCGAGTGGTGCAACACCTCCCAGGCGCCGCCGAACTGGGGAAACTCGTTCTTGATCGTGTTGAAGCAGTGCGGGCAGTGCGTGATGACCTTGCCGAAGCGGTACTGGCGGATGGCCTCCACGGTTTCCTGCTGCACGGTCTGGTAGAGATACTCTTCGCCCAGCCGGCGTCCGACTTCGGCGTGGCAGCGCTCCTCCTGCATCACCGCGAACGACACGCCGGCGGCGGTGAGGATCTTGACCACCGAGCGGGCGATCGCCTGGTTGCGCCTGTCGTAGGAGGCCGAGCAGCCCACCCAGTAGAGGTACTCCACTTCCTTGCCCGGCTCCATCACCGGCACCGCCAGCCCCTCGGCCCAGGCCAGCCGATCGCTGGCCGGCAGGCCCCAGGGATTACCGGCCCGCTGGATGTTCTGCAGCGAATGCGGCGCCGTGGACGGCATAGCGCCATCCGACAGCGTGAGGTACCGGCGGAGGTCGATGATGGTGTCCACGATGTCAATGAAGGCCGGGCACTCCTGCACGCACGCCATGCAGGTGGTGCAAGCCCACAGCTCCTCGGCCTTGATGAGCTCGCCGTGGATGGGCCCGGGCAGCTGGCCGTGCATGTGGCGCTTGAGCTTGACGATGATCTGCTTGGGCGAAAGCGCGGTGCCGGCCATCCACGCCGGGCACGCCGCCTGGCAGCGTCCGCACTCCACGCAGGCGTCGAAGTCGAGCCGTCGCTTCCAGGAAAACTCTTCGAGGCGGGAGACACCCAGCGAGTCGGCCTCCTCGATGTTCTCGATCCTGGGGATTTCCCCCCGAGGCGTGAGCTTGGCGAAGAAGATGTTCAGCGGCGTGGTGATGAGGTGGATGAAGTAGGAATACGGGACGATGGCGATGAAACCAAGCGAGAGCACCGCGTGAAAGAGCCAGGTCCCGAGATGCAGTCCGCGGAGCGCGCTCTCCGACATGCCGGCGCCGAGCATCGCCTGGCCGAGGGCCCATCCGACCGGCGACCACGGCGCCCAGGCCGGCTGAACCACGGCCAGTCGGGCAGCCTCCATGACGAATCCGGTGACGTTGATCACGAAGAGGAGCGCCAACACGCCGGCGAAGCGGGCGGTGGGGTCGACGCGCGCCGGGCGGAGGACGAAGCGGCGCCACACGGCCAAGCCCAGCCCGATGACGAAGAAGAGCCCAAACAGGTCGAGCGTGGTCTCGTAGAAGAGGTAGAACGGGCCCTGGAGGATGCGGACGTCGAAGAGCAGGCGCGTGACGTCCCAGTCGATGGTCGCCAGCACCGTGCCCATGAACAGAGCCAGGAATCCCCAGAACATGATGGCGTGCATGACGCCCGGGTACGCGTGCGAGAGCGTCCGCACCTGGGCCAGCGCGTGCACGGCCACCAGCTTGATGCGCTGAGGGATGCGGTCGACGCGGGCCTCGGGCCGGCCGCCGCGCCAGAGACGGATGCGCTGCCCCAGGCCCCAGGCGAAGACCGCCATCGCGACGACGGCGCCGGCGTAGAGCGCGATCTCGGCCCACGGCGGCACGTTCCAGAACGTGTCGCGGAGGGGGATCGCAGGTCTCATGAAGGCTTCCACGATAGCACGGCCAGCACCTGCTCGACCGCCGTGTAGGGATCGATCTCTCCGTCCACGACCCGCTCGAACGTCGAACGAAGGTCACTGTCGGCCAGGCGCTGCTCGACGGCGGTGGTGAACCGGTCCACGAGCAGCCTCCGGAACTCCTGGCGGCGGCGATTCCGCCGGCGCGCCTGCAAGGCGCCGGCCGCCTCCAGAGTGGCCCGGTGCTGCCGGATGGTGTCGAGCAGTTCGGCGATGCCGACATCGTTTTGGGCTTCCGTGGCGAGCGCGGGGATCTGCCAGTCGATGTCGCGCCGACCGGCCGGGCTCGTGTACTGGAGGTGGGCCGAGAACGTCAGCTCGGCCATGAGCGCGGGCGCTCCGCTCCGGTCGGCCTTGTTGACGACGAAGACATCGGCGGCCTCCAGCAGGCCGGCCTTCATCGCCTGGATGGCGTCGCCCGACTCCGGCACCAGGACCGCCACCGTGGTGTCGGCCAGCTTCATGATGTCCAGCTCGGTCTGGCCCACGCCGACGGTCTCGATGAGGATCCATTCGAAGCCGAACGCGGCCAGCAGCTTGATGACGTCGCCGGTGGCGCGCGCCAACCCGCCGAAGGCTCCCCGGGTGGCCATGCTCCGGATGAAGACGCCGGGATCGAGGGCATGGCTCTGCATGCGAATACGGTCCCCCAACACGGCGCCGCCGGTGAATGGGCTGGAGGGATCGACGGCCACGACGCCGACGGCCTGACCCTCCCCGCGAAAGCGCGCGGTGAGGCGGTCGACGACAGTGGACTTGCCGGCGCCCGGCGGGCCGGTGACGCCGAGGACGTAGCCGCCCTGCGCGCGCGGGTGCACCGCACGCATGATGGCGGGCACCGCCGCCGTTCGGTTCTCAACCTGCGTGATGAGCCGCGCCAGCGCCAGCCGGTCGCCGGCCAGCATGCGATCGATGAGGCCGTGGATTTTCGGCGCGTGGGTGTCGAGATCAGACATCAGCGGAACGGCCTCCGGGATTGTAGCACCTCTGATAGGATCGTCGGCTGATGCCCGGCATACTGGTTGCGCTCGCTGCGCTCGAGCAGCACCTCACACCGCAACGGGCGTGGCTGGAGCGGCTGGCGATCATCGTCCCCATGAACGCGGCGACGCGCTGGCTGCTCGTGGCCGATTTCGCGTGTCTCGTGGCGCTCGGCCTGGCAGCTCGCCGTCCCTCGATCGGCGTCCCCCTGGCGCTCGGTCTGGGGTTCCTCGTGCTCAACGGGCTGGGCATGGCCGTGACCGACTTCTACTTGGGCCTTGCCCTGTTTCACCTTGCCGTAGGCGCAGCCGCGGCGCTCTTTGCCGGGCGCGCGCGCTGGATCGGCGCGGCGACGCTTGTGCTCGCGCTCGGCTTCGGCGTCCTTACCTGAAGCCGCTCACATCTCTTTGTGGCACTCGCGGCAGAGAGGGACGACCCGCGTCTTGGAGATAAACAGGCTGGCCGCGTCGCTGTCGGTCGTGTGGGAGGTATGGCAACGCACACAGGGAATGCGCACGGTGTCGTGCTCCCGGATGGCGTGATACGAGGTACCGCCCCGGCCCTCGGTCTCCGCCTCGGCGGCAAACCTTGACTCGACTGTGGCCCCCGTGACGGGTGCACCCCAGCTCGCGGCGCGGAGAACCGGAGTGTGGCATCCACGGCACTCCGCGTCGCGCAGGGGCAGCCGCATGTGCGAGGGCTCGCCATAGACGCCGGCGAGGAACTTCACCGTGTCGAAACCGGCCACCGCCCAGACGGCGAGGCGCATACCGAGGTCGGCACCGCCGTGGCACGCGATGCATCCGACCGTCGCGTCCTTCCGGTGATGGACGCCGGCCAGATCCTTCGACGCGGCGGTGGTCAGGCGGAGGAACTTCTCCTCATGGAGGTGGCAGGAGACACAGAAGCGGTTGTCGCGCTCCTTGGCGGCCAGCGCCAGCAGGAAAAGCGAGGCGAGGAGCGCGGCCCCCGCCCCGCCCGCCGCCCAGAGGGCGAGCGACCGTCGAAGCGAGCGGGCGATGGCGGGAAGCCTCCCCGATCAGCGAACGGTCACGCTCACTGGCTTGGCGAACATGATCCGCGCCGACGGGCCACCCGGTCCGCCTCGCGGCAACACGGCCCCGGTGGGGGTGGTCACCGTGCCAACCGAGGACGCACGCTCTGCGCCGTAGTGGAAGGCGGCACTGATCGCATACGTTCCAGGCTCCTGGGGTGCCTTGACCGTCCAGACGATTCGGCCCTCGGCGAGCTTGCGGGCCGCCAGGTCCGTCTTCTGGTCGAAGATGATTGCGCTGTTGAGGTTCTTCTTGAGCCCCGACGCCCGGCCGTCCACCCACTTCGTCTGCTCCTGGCCGTCGCCGCCCCAAACCTTCGGTGGGCCGGTGATCATCCAGCCATCACCCTGGATCGGACGCGCCTGGAACCTGAGGTCCGTATCGAGCAGGAAGACGCCGACGACGCCCTGCCCGCCCTTCACCGTGACGGTGATCTGAGCCTCCTGGCCCGGCCGGAGGCTGGACGGTGCACTGAGCGTGACCGATGCCAACTCGTCCATGAGCTTGACGTCGGCGAGGAGTTTGTGGCGATCGGCGGGCGACATAGGCTGATAGGGACCGGTCCCGTCTTCGATGGCCTTGTAATGCTTGTTCTCCTTCACCTGGGCGTTGGCGAAGGCCTCGGGCTCAGCCCGGAGCTGGTCCTTGGAGAACGAAGAATGGCATCCGGCGCAGGTGGGGGCCAGGTCGGTGACGTTGCGCAGCGGCCCACCGGCATAGCCATGGGCAACGGGAGTCGCAATGGGAAGCAGTATCGCCAAAAGGCCGAGGGCACTGGCAAACCGTCTCATCATGCGTTCCCCCTTGACAGCACCGCGCACTGCATGAGGCTCGACGAGAATAAACCGATCATTGGTGCCCGCGGTTCCCCTCCGCGGCCGCATCCTGGTTGCTCTCGCCCAGTGCGGCCTCCATGACCAGGGCGTCCTCGCCCGTGTCGTAGTAGTACCCGCGGCGCCGGCCGACCACCTGGAAGCCGAACGATTCGTAGAGGGCTAGAGCCTCGACGTTGCTGGGCCGCACCTCCAGCACGACCAGCCGGAGCGCCCGCTTGCGGGCGTCGTCCAGGACGGTGCCGAGCAGCATCCGGCCGATGCCCCGCCGGCGCGCGTCGGGGCGGACGGCGATGTTCGTCACATGGATCTCGTCGGCGACCTCCCAGACGCAGATGTACCCGACCAACCGGCCGTCGTCGCGAACGACGTAACAGCGGGCCACGCGGTTCTGCTCGATCTCGTAGAGGAACGCGCCGCGCGACCAGGGCATGGTGAAGGAGGCCCGCTCGATGGAGAGCACCTCCTCCA
>JBOHPP010000012.1:0-6107 GCA_050731755.1 Candidatus Rokuibacteriota bacterium
GTCCTCATCGGCGGCGATCCGGGCGTTGGAAAGTCAACGCTGGTGCTTCAGGCGGCCCGGGCGCTGGCCGAACGCATGCCGCCCGTGCTCTATGTCTCGGGCGAGGAGTCGGCCGCCCAGGTGCGCATGCGGGCCGACCGGCTGGGCATCGGGAGCGACGGGCTCCTGCTCTGGGCCGAAAACGACCTGTCGGCGATCGGGGCCGAGCTGGACAGCGTGAAGCCTCGCGCGCTGGTGGTGGATTCGATCCAGACCGTTTTCCTGCCCGACGTGGAGTCGGCGCCGGGCAGCGTCGCCCAGGTGCGTGAATGCGGAGCGCGCCTCATGACGCTGGCCAAGAGCCGCGGGATGGCGACCTTCCTTGTCGGCCACGTCACCAAAGAGGGGGCACTGGCCGGGCCCCGCGTGCTCGAGCATCTCGTCGACACGGTGCTCTACTTCGAGGGCGAGCAGCACCACGCCTATCGCATTCTTCGCGCGGTGAAGAACCGCTTCGGGTCCACCAACGAGATCGGCGTGTTCCAGATGGCCGAGCGCGGGCTGGTAGAGGTCGGAAACCCCTCGGGATTCTTCCTGGCCGAGCGCCCGCGCGACGCGCCGGGCTCGGTGATCGTGCCGGCGCTGGAGGGAACCCGCCCGGTGCTCGTCGAGCTGCAGGCGCTGGTCGCTCCGGCCTCGTTCGGCACGCCTCGCCGGACCGTGCTCGGGCTGGATTACAACCGGGTCTGCCTGCTGCTGGCGGTGCTCGACAAGCGGGCCGGGGTGCCGCTCGGCACCCAGGACGTCTTCGTCAACGTGGCCGGTGGGGGCCGGGTGGTGGAGCCCGCCGCCGACCTCGGCGTCGTGATCGCCGCGGCGTCGAGCTACCTCGACCGCCCCGTACGTGGCGACGTCGTAGTCGTCGGCGAGGTGGGATTGACCGGTGAAGTGCGGGCGGTGACCGGCCTGGAGGCAAGGCTGCGCGAAGCGGTCCAGCTCGGTTTCCGCGAAGCGGTCGTCCCGCAGAGCAATCTCGCTGAGCACCCGCAGCTGCCGCTCCAGGCCCACGGAGTCGCCACGGTGCCGGCGGCGATGGACGCGCTACTGGGATGAGGCTCTGGCTCGTCCGGGGCGGTGTCGTCGTGCTCGCCGGCTGGGCCGGTTCCGAACTGGCCCGCACGCTGGGCATCTCCCTGGTGGCGGGGGCCCTCGTCGGCGCCGGACTGGGCGGCTTCGCGGTGTGGGTGGAGACGCACGCCGGCGGCGTGCCCGTAGAGCGCCTCTTCTGGGGTACGCTCGGGGGCTTCTTCGGTCTCATCGCCGGCCTGGCCGTCGGCGCTGCGGTGGCCTCGCTCCTGGGCACCACCGGCATGGCCGGGTTCGGCCTCCCCGCCCTTCTCGGCGCCTACCTGGGCGCGGCCACGGCGCTGCGCCGGCGCGCCGACCTCGAGCCGGTGTCCGCGGTGCTCTTCCCCGGCTCCACGCGGCGGGGCGAGCTCAGCAAGATCCTCGACACCTCCGTCATCATCGACGGCCGCATCGCCGACCTGGCCGACACGGGGTTCCTCGACGGCGTGCTGGTGGTCCCGCAGTTCGTTCTCGCCGAGCTCCAGCAGATCGCCGACTCCCCGGATCCCCTCCGACGGAACCGGGGCAAGCGCGGCTTCGACGTGTTGCAGCGCCTGCAGCGGAGCGGCAAGGTCAAGGTGGACATCACGGACCTCGACTTTTCCCACGTGCGTGAGGTGGACCGCAAGCTCATCGAGTTGGGCAAGACCGTGGGCGGCAAAGTCCTCACCAACGACTACAACCTGAACAAGATGGCCGAGCTGTCCGGGGTGGCCGTCCTCAACCTGAACGAGCTGGCCAACGCGCTGAAGCCGGTCGTGCTCCCCGGGGAAGCGATGCAGGTCCAGGTTCTCCGGGAGGGCAAGGAGCCGGGGCAAGGGGTCGCCTACCTCGACGACGGCACCATGGTCGTCATCGATCAGGGCAAGAGGTACCTGGGGCAGACGGTGGACGTGACGGTGACGAGCGTGCTGCAGACCACCGCCGGCCGCATGATCTTTACGCGGTTGCGCGACGACGAGTCGGTGTCGGGACCTCGCGGTGCCTGACGTCTCGGTCGGCCTCGTCGTCCCCGCCGGGGGCATGGGCGCTCGGATCGGGACCCGAACGCCCAAGCCATTCCTCCGACTGGGACGCACCACGATCCTCGACCTCACCCTGCGCCGGTTCCAGAACCCGCCGCTCGTGCATCGCATCGTGGTCGCCGTCCCCTCGGCGCACGTCGCGCCCGCGCGGCGGCTGGCGCGGCCGAACCGGCGGCCCTTACCCACCATCGTGATGGGCGGCCCGACGCGCCAGGAATCGGTCTGGCAGGCGATGCAGGCGCTGGAGCCCGACACCGCCATCGTGGTGGTGCACGACGCCGTCCGGCCCTTCGTCACCCGGCCCCTGGTGATGGCGGTCATCGCCGCCGCCCGGGAACACGGGGCCGCCCTCTGCGCCCTGCCAATCGCGGAGACCGTCAAGCGGGTGCGCGGGGGGCTCGTGGTCGAGACCGTCGACCGGACCGAGCTGTGGACGGTGCAGACGCCCCAGGCCTTCCACCACGCGCTCCTCCGCGAAGCGCACGAGAAGGCCCGGCGTGACGGCGTGGTGGGCACCGACGACGCCATGCTGGTCGAACGGCTTGGACATCCGGTGCGCGTCGTGCCGGGGCTCGCGGAGAACATCAAGATCACGACGCCGGCCGATCTGCGGCGAGCCCGCGCGTGGGGCCGGCCGTGACCCGCATGGGGCTTGGCTTCGACCTCCACCCGCTGGTGCGCAACCGCGCCCTGGTCCTGGGCGGCGTCACCATCCCATCCGAAGTCGGTCTGGGCGGGCACTCCGATGCCGACGTCCTGTCCCACGCCGTGGGCGAGGCGTTACTGGGCGCTCTGGCCCTGGGCGATCTGGGGCAGCGGTTCCCCGACACCGATCCGCGCTATCAGGGCATCTCGAGCCTCAGGCTGCTGGGGGAGGTTCTCGAGGTGATGCGGGCCCATGGTGGTCGTCTGGTCAACGTGGACGCGACGGTGATCGCTCAGGCGCCGCGCCTCGGCCCCTACCTCGCGGAGATGGCCAAGCGCCTGGCCGACGCCCTGAACATCGCGGTCGAGGCGGTCAGCGTCAAGGCCAAGAGCCCGGAGGGGCTCGGGTTCCTCGGACGGCCGGAGGGGATTGCGGCCATGGCCGTGGTGTCGGTGGACGTCAGGGCGTGAGCGGCCCCTCATGAAGATCTACAACACGCTCACCCGGACCAAAGAGAAGTTTGTCCCGCAGACGCCGGGCGAAGTACGCATCTACTCTTGCGGGGTCACCCCCTACGACTTGAGCCATGTCGGACACGCCCGCAGCGTCGTGGTGTTCGATATCATCTGCCGCTATCTGGCCTTCCGCGGTTACCGGGTGACCTTCGTCCGCAACTACACCGACGTGGATGACAAGATCATTCGGCGCGCGCAGCGCGATGGCGTCACGGCGTCCGAGATCTCCGAGCGGTTCATCCGGGAGTTCCGGGCCGACATGCGAGCGCTCGGCGTGCTGCCGCCCCCGCCGGCGATCGCCTACCACGACCCCAGGGCGACCGACTTCGTCCCCGAGATGGTCGAGCTGGTCCAACGCCTCGTCGAGCGGGGCTTCGCCTACGTCGTGGACGGCGACGCCTATTTCGAGATCGCCCGCTTTCCTCGCTATGGGCGGCTGAGCGGCAAGAACCTGGACGAGCTGCTGGCCGGTGCCCGCGTGGACGTGGACGAACGCAAGCGGGACCCGCGGGACTTCGCGCTGTGGAAGGCTGCCAAACCTGGCGAGCCCTCGTGGCCGAGCCCGTGGGGCCCAGGGCGTCCGGGCTGGCACCTCGAGTGCTCGGTGATGGCGATGCACTACCTGGGCGAGTCCTTCGACATCCACGGTGGGGGCGCCGACCTGATCTTCCCCCACCACGAGTGTGAGATCGCCCAGTCGGAGGCGGCCACGAGCCGGCCGTTCGCCCGGTACTGGGTCCACAATGGCCTGGTCAATCTCGGGGCCGAAAAGATGTCCAAGTCGCTGGGGAACTTCCTGACGATCAGGGAGCTGACACAGCGCCACCGGGCCGATGTCTTTCGCCTCTGGTCCCTCGGCACGCACTACCGGAGCCCCGTTGAGTGGTCGGAAGACCGCCTGCCCGAGAGCGCCCGGGCACTGGAGCGGTTCACGCGCCTGTTCCACGATGTCCAGACGTTCTGGACCGGAGCCGGCGCCGCGCCAGCCCTGCCCGATGATCTGCAAGCGTTCGGCCGACGGTTCGGCGAGGCGATGGACGACGACTTCAACACCCCGCAGGCCCGCGGCGTTCTGTTCGACCTCTCGCATGCGCTCTACGAGCGAAGGGAGCGCGCCCACGGAGACGCGGAAGCCCGCGCGGAACTCGTGGCCGGGGTTGAGGAGCTCCGCCGTCTCGGCGGCGCGCTCGGGCTGTTCCAGGCGGGCCATGAGGCGACGGGCCCGCCGCCTGAGATCACCGCGCTCGTGGACGAGCGCGAGGACGCCCGTCGCCGGCGCGATTGGCAGCGCTCCGATCGTTTGCGTGAGGAGATCCATCGTCTCGGTTGGCAGGTGGAGGACACTGCGGCCGGGCCGCGGGTGACGCGACGAAGCCCGTGAGCGAGCCCCCGGAGGTGGTCTACGGGCGCCACCCCGTCATCGGCCTGCTCAAGGGCGGGGGCCGCAGCGCGGACGAGGTGGCGGTGCTGGCCGGGGCGACCGGGCCCCTCGCCGAGATCGTGGCCCTCGCCCGCCGGGCTTCAGTGAAGATATCGTTCCGGACCCGGGATCAGCTGACGGCCATCGCCGGTTCTCCCCGACACCAGGGCGTGGTGGCGCGGGTGGCCTCGGCGCCGTACGCCGATCTCGATACCCTGCTCGCCATTCCGGCCGACCGGAGTGAGCCGGCGTTCTTCCTGGCTCTCGACCAGATCCAGGATCCAAGGAACCTGGGGGCTCTGCTGAGGACTGCGGATGCCTTCGGCGTGCACGGCATCATCATCGCCAAGCACCACCAGGTCGGGCTGACCTCCGCCGCTGCCCGAACCGCCATGGGCGCCCTCGGTACCGTGCCCGTCGCCCGGGAAACCAACCTGGTCATGGTGCTTGAAACGCTAAAAAAGACCGGGGTTTGGGTCTATGGGTGCACTGTCGGCCGAGGGGTCTCTCCCTGGGAGGCCGACCTCACCGGACCCGTCTGTATAGTGCTCGGGAGCGAAGGTGAGGGTCTTCGACCTCTGGTGGCCAGGACCTGCGACGGGCTGCTGACGATTCCTATGGCCGGTCGGGTCGGGTCCCTGAACGTCTCGGCAGCCGGGGCGGTGCTCTGTTACGAGGTCGCGCGCCAGCGACGGGCGCGAGTGCCGAGAAGTCCTTGACTAATCAAGCAATCGAAACTAAAGTGAAGTTTTGTCTGTGCTGGCGTAGCTCAGGGGCAGAGCAACTGCCTTGTAAGCAGTGGGTCGGGGGTTCAAATCCTCCCGCCAGCGCCAGCCTTTTCGGGGAATTCGCATAGACATGCCGGTGGTTTCGGGGAGGTACCCAAGTGGCCAAAGGGGGCAGACTGTAAATCTGCTGGCGTACGCCTTCGGGGGTTCAAATCCTCCCCTCCCCACCAGTGTAGCGAGTGGCGCGTGCTCGGCTAAGACCGCAGGTGGCCTGCCCCGAGGTGCGCGGGGCACCGTGGGTGGCCTGAGCGAGGCACGCAGGGTTTCCACGGGCGGGAATAGCTCAGCGGTAGAGCGCCAGCCTTCCAAGCTGGGGGTCGCGGGTTCGAATCCCGTTTCCCGCTCCAGGGTTTGCGCGATCGGCGCCCATGTAGCTCAGTCGGCAGAGCACGTCCTTGGTAAGGACGGGGTCACCGGTTCAAGTCCGGTCATGGGCTCCACTGCTCTTGACGGGATCGCCGCCGTCAACGGAGGTCGCTGACCATGGCCAAGGCCAAGTACGAGCGGACGAAGCCGCACGTGAACGTGGGGACGATTGGGCATATCGACCACGGCAAGACGACGTTGACGTCGGCGATCACGAAGGTGCTGCACACGAAGTTTGCG
>JBOHPP010000013.1:0-8700 GCA_050731755.1 Candidatus Rokuibacteriota bacterium
GTGCGGGCGACCGCGCGGTCCAAGTCGCCGTCCTTCATGACGTCGCACGGCAACACCAGGGCGCGCCGGCCCGCCGCCCGCACGTCGGCGGCCAGGGCCTCCAGCCGGTCCACGCGCCGGGCCGCCAGCGCCACGTCGGCACCCTGACGGGCGAACTCGCGCGCCAGGGCGGCGCCGATTCCCGACGAGGCGCCGGTGATGAACGCTACCTGCCCGGCGAAGCGCCCCACAAGTTCCGGATCATGGCGGTCCGGGCCTCGATCGTCAACTCGGTAGTGCGTCAGGCCTTCTTCGGCGAGTAGAACGTGCCTTCGACCTCGAAGAGGTCGTCCTGGGCCAGGCGTTGGATCTCCAGAATACTGCGCGGAGGATAAGGACCGCCGGCCCACAGTTCCTCCTGCACCTTGTTGACCAGCGGGCGCAGGCGGGCCATGTCCGTCACGTAGACGACGAGGCGGACGGCGTCGCGCAGCGCCGCGCCCTCCGAGGCGGCAATGTGCTCCATGTTGCGGAAGGCCTGGCGGATGCGCGCCTCGGCATCGGGCACCAGCGTGTTGGTCTTGGGATCGATGCCGCGCATGCCGGCGACGAAGACGAAGTCGCCCGCGCGGGTGCCGAGGCTCCAGGTGCCCGTCGGGTTGATGGCGCCGGCCGGGGCGAGGATCTTCACACGCATGCGTGGCCTCCTTGAGTGTGGTTCACGACCAGCGCTGCCGCCCGGCGGCGACGAGACGCGCGATGAGCGGCAGGGCGAGGGCGACAACCGTCGCCACCAGCATCACGGCGGAGGGCGTCGAGGACCAGAGCCCGCGTACATCGCCTCGCGCGATGGTGAGCGCCTGCAACAAAGAGCGCTCCATGAGCGGGCCGAGCACGAGCCCCAGAACGAGAGGGACGACGTCGTAGCCGAGCGTGCGCATCGCGTAGCCGACGAGGCCGGCGGCGACCATGACCCACACGTCGAACAGGTTGTTGTTGTCGGCCAAGGCGGCGACCGCGCAGAGCACGAGCACGGCGGGCATGAGGTAGCGGGGCGGGATGGCCGCCACCCGGGCGAAGAGGCCGACGAGCGGCAGGTTCAGCAGGAGCAGCATCGCGTTGCCGACGTAGAAGCTGCCGATGACACCCCAGAACACGTGCGGGTGGTCACGCAGGAGAAAGGGCCCGGGCGTCACGCCGGTGAGCAGCATGCCGCTCAAGAGCACGGCGGTGGCGGGGGTGAACGGCAGGCCGAGCGACAAGAGCGGCACCATGCCTCCTCCGGCCGCCGCGTTGTTGGCGGCCTCGGGGCCGGCTACGCCTTCGATGGCGCCACGGCCGAGCTCTCCGCGGTACCTCGACACCCGCCGCTCGACGCCGTACGAGACGAAGGAGGCGATGGTCGCCGCCGGGCCGGGGATGAGTCCCACCAGGAACCCGAGGGCCGTCCCGCGCAGCATCGGCGGCACGGCCCGCCGCAGCTCCTCGCGGCTCGGGTACAGCTCGCGAAACCTCACGCGCGCCGGCGCTGCCGCCGCTGCCGGCTCACCCATCAGCGACAGCACCTCGGCGACTCCGAACAGGCCGGCGGTGACGGCGATGAAGCTGAGCCCGGCCTGAGCCCCCGTCACATCGAAGGTGAAGCGCACGGTCCCGCCCAGCGGATCCATACCGACCGTCGACAGCATGATCCCGACGACCACCATGGTGAGAGATTTCACCGGCGAGCGGCCAGTCAGGTTGGCGAGCACGACGAGACCGAACAGGGCGAAGGCGAAGTACTCGGAGGGGCCGAAGGCCAGCGCCGCTCGCGCCACGAAGGGCGCGAAGAGCTGGAGCGCGATCACGCTGCCGGTGCCGGCCACGAACGAGGCAATGGCCGCCACGGCCAGCGCCGCGCCCGCCCGCCCGCGCCGGGCCAGGCGGTAGCCGTCGATCGTGGTGACGACGCTGGCGGCCTCGCCCGGGACGTTGACCAGGATGGAGGTCGTGGAGCCTCCGTACATCGATCCATAGTAGATGCCGGCGAGCATGATGAGCCCGGGCGTCGGCCCCAGCTTGATGGTAAGCGGCAGGACGAGAGCCATGGCGCCGGCGGGACCGAGCCCGGGCAGCACGCCGACAATCGTGCCGAGCAGCACCCCGGCAAAACAGGCGACGAGGTTCGCAGGCTCGAGAGCGACGAGCAGCGCCGAAGCGATGCCAGACGCGGCCACCAAACGCTCTAGTGGAACAGACCCGCGGGGAGCGGGAGGCCCAGCCAGACCGCGAAGAGCAGGTAGGTGGCGACGGTGACGCCGGCGGCGAGCAGCGCGGGCCGCCACCAGCCGGGCGCCCCCATGAGCCGCGCGGCGAGGACGACGAGCGCAAACGACGCCGCGAGGAAGCCGAGGATGCCGAGACTCGCGGCGTAGGCCACGAGGAGGCCAACCATGAGGAACTGATCGTGGCGACCCGGCGCGCGAGCGCTGGCCCGGCGCACTGGCGGCTGATCCGCGACCTCACGGCTGTCAACAGACGGCTCGGCCCGCTCGCGCCGGTGCCCGGGCGCGACGAGCTGCCAGCTCGCGAGGAGGAGCAGCGCAACGCCGGCGACGAGAGGAACGACTCCCGGGCCCGGCGTGGCCAGAGCGTCGAGCGGGTACTGGCGGCTGGCGTAGAGGTACGCGAGCGCGAGCACGGCGAGGCCGGCCACGCTCCAGCGGTCACGGCGGGCCTCAGGGCCGGATGCCATGGCGTCGTGGGGCGCTACTGCTTCTTGAGCCCGATCTGCTCCATCAGCGTCGCGATCTCCCGGTCGTCCTGCGCGATGAACCGGTCGAAGTCCTGGGCCCCGCGGATCTCGACGGTGGCGCCCATCCGGGTGGCGAAGTCGCGGAACTCCGCGCTCTGGGCCGCCTGGACGAACGCCCGCTCGAGGCGAGCGATCACCGCCTCCGGCGTGCCCTTGGGAACGGCGATGCCCCGCCAGAGCGCCATGGTCAGATCGCTGCCGCTCTCCTTGAGCGTGGGGACGTCGGGAAGGCTCGGCAGCCGCTGCTCGCCGCTGATAGCGAGCACGCGGACCTGCCGGCCCGTCACCTGGGCCATGATCTCGGCCGGCAGCTGCACGCTGGCCTCGATCTTGTCGCCGAGCACTGTGGTGACCGCCAGCTCGCGCCCGAAGGGCACGTGGGTGAAGCGGACGCCGCTGCGGTTCTCGAAGGCGACCGCCATGAGGTGCGTGAAGCTGCCACGGCCGGAGTTGCCGATGCGGACCTCGCCCGGACGTCCTTTGGCGTGGGCGAGGAACTCCCGGACGTCTTTCCATGGCGCGTCGGCCTTGACCGCGAGCGACACCGGCTCGCTGGTGAGCTGCGCCACCCCGGCGAACGCGGTGTAGTCGAACTTCATGTTGCCGGCGTGGTAGGCGGTGCTGATGCTGTTGGAGTTCCACACCAGGTTGTAGCCGTCGGCCGCCTGGCTCTTGACGTGGCTGTAGCCGATGGCGCCGCCGGCCCCGGTGCGGTTGACCACGGCGACCGGTTGGCCGAGGTCCTTCGCCGCTGCCTCGGCGAGCTTGCGGGCCAGGAGGTCAGCGGCGCTTCCCGCGCCGAACAGCACGGTCAGCTCGATCGGCTTCGTAGGAAAGGTCTGCCCCCACGCCGGGGGAACGACCGCCAGCAGGAAGGCAGCCAGCGCGATCAGTCGCGTCATGGGTGACCTCTCAAGGATGGAAGATGACCTTGATGGGATCGCCGATCCGCTTCTCGACGACCTCGAAGCCGCGGTGCACCTCGGCCAGTGGGAAGGTCTGGCTGACCAGCGGCTTGGCGCGGACACGGCCGGCCGCCAAGAGCGCCAGCGCCCGGCCCACGCTCGTCCCGCCCTCGCCGCGCTCGGTATAGATGGTGAGGTTGCGCCGCACGGCATCGCTGACATCGGCGGTGACGGGACCGTGGTAGAAGGCGACGATGATCACGCGGCCGCCCGGCTTGGTCATCTTGATGGCCTGGTCGAAGGTGTCGTCGCCGCCCGCGCAGTCGATGGTGACGTCGGCGCCGCGGCCGCCGGTCGCCTCACCCACGGCCGCCACCGGATCCTGCTCGCGCGAGTTCACCGTGAGGTCGGCGCCCAGCTCCTTGCCCAGCAGCAGCCGCGCGGGGCGCGTGCCGGTCAGGATCACGCGCACGGCGCCCAGCGCCTTAACGAGCTGGAGCGCCATGAGGCCGATGGGCCCCGGGCCCAGCACCGCCACCGTCTCTCCGGCGAAGTAGCCGCCGGCCCGCTCGAGGCCATAGAGCGGGCTGCCTGCCGTCATCACCACCACCGCCTCCTCGTACGACACGCTGTCGGGGATGCGGAAGAGCGTGTTGACGTGGTTCAGCGCGTACTCGGCTAGCCCGCCGTTGGTCGTGAACCCGTTGGCTCGGTGGCCCCGCTTGGCGTTGCCGAAGTTGAGACAGGCGGTGTAGAGCCCGCGGATGCAGTTCTCGCACCGCCGACAGCCCATGTGCGCCTCGACGACCACCCGGTCGCCCACCCGAAACTCATCCACGGTGCTGCCGACCGCCACCACGTCGCCCGCGTACTCGTGGCCGAAGATGAACTCGCCGTACGGGGGCATGTGGGGCAGCCCCTGGTGGATGAGTTTGAGGTCCGTCCCTCAGACGCCGCAGGCGCGCACGCGGACCAGCACGTCCTCGGGCCCGGGTTGGGGCACCGGCCGCTCTTGCAGCTCGAAGCGGTGCGGCGCCATCAGCACCGTGGCCCGCATGGTCCTGGGAAGGGTCATCGCCGCTCCTTTCCGCCGCGCCCCCGCCGGGCGGCAGCGCCAGAAGACTAGCACGCGGGTCACGGCCGCCCTAACGCCTCGGCGCGCGCCGCCCAAAATTCCATCCCGAGCGCGCGGTAGATCGAAGTTGCCGCCGACAGATGCTCGGCGGCGCGGTGGCGGTTGTCGGGTGCCCAGGCGCGAGCCAGCGCGGCGTGGCAGTGCGCGGCCTCCGGCCGGGTGCCGAGAGTCTGCGCCAGCCGCAACGCCTGCTCGAGTTGCTCGCGGGCCTGCGGGTGTCCCTCGGGGGCGGCGCCGAGCAGCACTTCGGCCTCGAGCCGGCGCAGCGGAGCCTCATACCCGAGGGCGTCCCGCTCGGCCACCAGGGCCAGCCCTCGCGCGATCTCTTCACGGGCCTCCACTGGCCGGCCGGACGCCAGGTAAGCGGTGGCGGTCACGGTGCCGTAGCGGGTCCACTGCGTAATGAACGATCCCACCCTCCGCTCGAGGGCGCGCTGCAGGTGCTCCCGGCCCTGGTCGGCCTTTCCCAGTAGCGCGACGGCCAGCGCCAGATAGAGCGAGTTGGCCACGATACCCTGGGTCAAGTCGTGCTCATGGCCGATGGCCAGCCCGCGTTCGAGCATCGGCACCGCCGCCGTCAGGTCTCCGCGGCCGATGTGAACGTAGCCCAGGTAGGCGCTGGCGATCGACATGCTGGACGCGTGGCGGATCTCGTCGGCCATCCGGAGCCCCTCGGTGGCCGAGGCGAGGGCCGCGTCGAGCTGGCCGACCGCGCTCTGAACCTCGGATCGCCAGCAGCAGAGGCTCACAAAGATGGGGAATACCAGGCCCGGCTCCTCGGCGGAGTCTCCGGGTGAGCCGAAGAGGGCGATGCCTTCGCCGAACTCTCCGATCGCCTCCTGAAAACGACCGAGGTCGCGACAGCAGAGCCCCGCGATGAACTGCGCGTAGCTGCGCGTCCGGAGGTCGGTGGAGGCCGCGCGGGCGAACGCTTCGCGCGCCTTCTCGATGGCCGACGCGAACGTTCCCGGAATGAGGCCAGTCACCGCCATCGCCTGCGCCTGGCGAACCTGGACCTTGGCCAGCCGCGGCCCATCGCCGAGCGCACGGGCCAGCGCCTCGGCCTTCTCGCCGAGCTGAGGTAGCCCCTCGAGTTGCCCGTTGGAGATTCGGGTGACCCACGCCTCCAGATACGCGTCGAGCTTGAAGGTAGGATCAGCGCGCTCGCCGAGCCGCTCCAACGCTTCGATGGCCGCGTCGTAGAACGAGCCCCCGACCTTCATTCGGCCCTGAGCCAGCGCCTGCTCCCCCGCCTGGTAGAGGTAGCGCGCGGCCTGCTCCCACATCTCGCCGCGGACGGCATGGTGGGCAAGCAGCTCGATGTGCCCAGGCCCCTGGGAAGAGCCGCGCTGTTCGAGCGCGCCGAGCACTCGCTCGTGGAGGATGCGCCGTCGCTCGCGCAGCAGCGTCTGGTAGGCGACCTCCAGCGTCAGCGCGTGCTTGAAGGTGTACTCGAGCTCGGGGAACAGGCTCGCCTCGTAAAGGAATTCGGCAGCCTGCAGTTGGGCCAGGCCTCCCCGAAGCTCGTCCGGGGTCCGCTCGGCGATGGCCTCGAGAAGCCCGAACGGCACGTCCTTGCCCACCACGGCGGCCTCCTGCAGCAGGTGCTTGACGGGCAATGGCAGGCGGTCGATCCGAGCCGCCAGCACCGCCTGGACCGTCGCCGGCACCTGGACGGTTTCCACCGGGCGGCCGAGCCGGAAAGCGCCTGGCACGCCGGTGATGATGCCCGTTTCGGCCAGCGTGCGGACGGTCTCCTCCAGAAAGAAGGGATTGCCCTCGGTGCGCTCGATCAATACCCGACGGAGCGGGTCGAGCGCCGGATCGCTCCCGAGGAGAATCTCCAGCAGCTCCGCCGCGCTGCCCTTGGACAGCGGGTCGATGCGAAGTTGCGTGTAGTACGTCTTGCTTCCCCACCCGTGTTGGTACTCCGGCCGGTAGTTGACCAACAGCAGCATCCGCGCCGTGGGGAGGCTCTCGACCAGACTGTCCAACAGCGTCTGAGTTTCGGAGTCGATCCAGTGCAGGTCCTCGAACACGACCAGGAGAGGTTGGATCTGGCTCTCACGGACCAGGATGCGCTTCACGGCGTCGAATGTCCGCTGGCGGCGCACGGAGGGATCCAGGGCGTCCCACTGCGGGTCCTCCATCACCGCCCCGAGGAGCGTGAGGACGGCCGGCAAGACAGGCTTGAGGCTCTCGTCCAGCGTCACGAGCTTCCCCGTCAGCTTCTCACGCACGGTCCGGGGATCGTCGTGCTCCTCGATCCGGAAGTATGCCCGGAGAAGCTCGATGACGGGCAGGTAGGAGGCGGCCCGTCCGTACGAGACCGAGGTGCTCTCCAGAATCCGCCAGGCTTCGGTGCGGTGTGAATGGGTGAATTCCCAGAAGAGCCGCGACTTGCCGACGCCTGCCTCGCCTACCACGGCCACGACGTGGCCGTGCCCGCCCTGGACGCGGGCGAGCACCTGGCGAAGCTGCTCCATCTCGGAGTCGCGTCCCACGAAGCGCGAGAGCCCGCGGGCGGCGGTCGCATGCAGCCGCGAGCGCGCGGTGGCGGCGCCGGTGACTGCGTAGACCTCCAGGGGCGCTTCGAGCCCCTTGACGGGACGCGGGCCGAGAGGCTTGACCGTCACGTAACCCTCGACGAGACGCAGGGTGTCGGGCGTAGCGAGGATGGAGCCCGGCATGGCCATCTGCTCCATGCGAGCAGCCAGGTGTGTCGTCTGGCCGACGGCCGTGTAGTCCATGTGGAGGTCGCTGCCGATCGAGCGCACGACGACCTCGCCGGAGTTCAAACCAACGCGGATGTGCACCGGCACACCGACAGTCCGGTGCAGCTCCTCAGCGTACCGCTTGACAGTCTCCTGCATCCGCAGCCCGGCATAGCAGGCGCGGACGGCATGATCTTCGTGGGCCAGCGGCGCCCCGAAGAGCGCCATGATCCCGTCGCCCATCACCTGGTTCACCGTGCCGTCGTAGCGATGGACGGCGTCGATCATCCGTTCCAGGATCGGATCGAGGAGCCGCCGGGGATCACGGTCGGCCAGGAGCTCCATGGAGCTCTTGAGGTCGGCGAAGAGCACGGTCACGTGCTTGCGCTCGCCCTCCAGGCTCTCGCGCGACATGAGGATCTTCTCGGCCAGGTGTCTGGGGGTATAGGCGGAGGGCGACGAGAAGCGCGCTGCCGCCGGCGGAGTCTCGCTCGTCCGCTGGCCGCACTCGGGGCAGAACTTGGCGGCCGCCGGGAGCGCGGCGCCGCACATGGGGCAGGCGGCCGGCAGGCCCGCCCCGCACTCCGGGCAGAACTTCGCGCGCGGCGGAGCCTCGGCCTGGCAGCGCGGACAGTGCATTCCGCATCTCCTAGCATTGCCGCCGAGCACTTGACAAGGGCCGGCGCGAAGCCGAGAGTTCCGCGAGGAGGTGCCGGTCATGGCCGACCACATTTCCAGCGGAGCGGTCCACCATTTCCGTCTCACCGTCAGCGACGTGGACCGGGCGTGTGACTTCTACACGAAGGTCCTCGGCTTCCGTAAGGTCATGGACCTCAACCCGGGGGCGTTCCTGACCAACGGGACGATCGGCCTGGGTCTCGGCCCGAGCCCCGACCCGAGCCGGCGCGGCAGGGGGGACCGGTTCGACGAGAACCGCGTGGGCCTCGATCATCTGAGCTTCGGCGTCCCCTCGCGCCAGGCGCTGGAGGAGGCTGTGCGGGTCCTCGACAAGCACGGCGTGCAGCACGGCGAAATCAAGGACCTCGGCCAGGACTTCGGGATCTACATCGTCGCCTTCCGGGATCCCGACAATGTCCAACTCGAGCTGAGCGCGCCCTATCAGGGGAGATAGCGGCCCGGACGAGCCGACCGCTCCCCCTCGGGCGGTGGCAC
>JBOHPP010000014.1:0-3106 GCA_050731755.1 Candidatus Rokuibacteriota bacterium
GCGCGCGGCCGCCGAGAGCCTGTTCAGCGGGCTCGTGCGCTCCCTGGAGAGCCTGCGCGAGCGGACACGAAGCGACGCCGCCATATCGTGGCCGGAGCTCGAGCGCCTGGTGACGACCGTGCTGGACTCGCTGGAGCGCTCGGGCGAGCTGTTCTGGGTGGCCAACCGCACCTCGGCGCCGCCGGGTATGGACTTTGTCGCCTTTCACATGGCCCGGGTCGCCGTGCTGGCCATGCGCGTGGGCGGCACCGTCGGGCTCGGCCGCCCGGCCCTGGTTGAGCTGGGGATGGCGGGCTGCCTGATCGACGTCGGGCTGTGGCAACTGCCGCCGGCTCTCCTCAAGCCAGTGGACGCGCTCGGCCCCGACGGGCAAAAGCTCTACCGGACACACCCGCGGCTGGGCGCC
Source organism: Candidatus Rokuibacteriota bacterium (assembly GCA_050731755.1). Classification (GTDB taxonomy): domain Bacteria; phylum Methylomirabilota; class Methylomirabilia; order Rokubacteriales; family CSP1-6; genus JBOHPP01. The sequence continues at coordinate 407 of JBOHPP010000014.1, forward strand.
GACGTGATCCGCCGCTGGTCGCCGCCCTTTCCCGGCCTGGTCGACGTGGTGCTGCAGCACCATGAGCGCGAGCAGGGGCAGGGCTATCCGCAGGGGCTGGGGAGCGAAGCGATTCAGCCCCACGCCAAGATCCTCGGCCTCGTCGACACCTACACGCAGCTCACCGTCGCCCCCGGCTTCGAGCCGGGCGTCCGGCCGCACGAAGCGATCCGCGAGATCGTCCGGACCAAGCACGCGTCGTTCCCGCCGTCGCTGGTCAAGGCGCTCCTCAACGAGATCTCGGTGTTCCCGCCGGGCACGCTGGTGCGCCTGAACTCCGGCGAGGTCGGCCGCGTGATCGGCGTCAACCGCAACCACCCGCTGCGCCCGCGCGTCGATGTCTACGACGCCCGGGGCCACCGGCTGGCCGTGCCCAAGATCATCGACCTCTCCGAGGCCCCGTTCCTCTACATCACCGGTCCGGTGGCCGAGACCGCTCGCTAATGCCGCAGTACGAGATGAATCTCCGGGACCACTGGCTGATCGTCCGCCGCCGGCGGGTCACCATCGTCGCGGCCATGCTGCTGTCGGCCCTGCTCAGCTTCTGGATGGCCAAGCAGAAGGTGCCCGTCTACGAGGCGACGGCGGCGGTGAAGTTCGAGCAGTCCACGTCGCTGTCCGGCCTGCTGGTGGAGGTGCTTTCCTACTCCACGGCCGATTCCATCGAGACGCAGGCCAGCCTCATCAAGAGCTACCCGGTGCTGGAAGAGGTGGCGCGACGGCTGGGCCGGCTGCCCCCGGCCGCCCCCGGCCAGGCGTTGCGGGAGTCCAAGACCTACGCGGCGTCCCTCAACTCCATCAGCGCGATGATCCGGACCACCCGAGTACCCAACACCAGCATCCTCGAGATCACCGCGGCATCCCCCAACCCCCGGGAGGCGCGTGACCTCGCCAACACGGTGGCCGAGACCTACCGGGACTACAACCGCGCCGTCCGCAACGCTCGCATCACCGAGGCCCGCAAGTTCATCGAGGCCCAGTTGCGCGACGTCGACACCCGGGTCAAGCGCTCCGAGGAAGAGGTGTGGGCCTTCCGCGAGGCCAACCGCATCATCGCGCCGGGGGCCGAGTCGACGGTGCTGCTGTCGCTGTTCACCCAGCTGCGGAGCGACATCGAGAAGACGCGCCAGGTGCGGACCGAGCTCGAGCTGGCCCAGACCCGTCTCGGCCGCAGCGACCCGAACAGCCTCAACGAGCGGGTCTTCGTCGAGAGCGTGAACCCCGCGCTGCAGAAGCTGCAGGCCACGCAGGTGGACCTGCTGCTCGAGCGGAACAATCTCGCGCTGGAGGTGACCGACCGGCACCCGCGGCTGCAGGCCCTGGACGAGCGGATGCGCGAGGTGCGGGCCGAGATGCGCCGCGAGGTGGGGGCGCAGATCGCGTTGCTCCGCCACCGCGAGGACATCCTCAACCGGCAGATGGGGGACGTCCTTCAGAAGAACCGGGAGATCCCGAGCATCGAGCTGGGCCTGCAGCGCCTGCAGCGCGACGCCAAGGTGAACGCCGACATGCTGACGCTGCTCAAGACGAAGCACCAGGAGGCGCTGATCAAGGAGTCGGAAGGGATCGAGGAGGTCACGATCATCCGCCCAGCCGCCGAGCCTGGCGCCCCCATCGGCGGCGAGATCTTCAACACGGTGTTCATCGGAGCCGTGGCCGGCCTGCTGGTGGGGCTGGTCTTCGCCTACGTCCAGGAGACGCTCGACACGTCCATCGGCACCATCGAGGACGTGGAGAGCTACCTGCAGGTGCCGGTGCTGGGCGTGGTCCCCCACATCGACGCCCGCGAGACGGTGCAGCGGCTGGTCGAGCGCCGGCCGGCGTTGGCCGAGATGGAGCCGGAGGCCCTGCAGAGCCACGCCCTCCTCATCACGCACTTCGATCCCAAGTCGCCGGTGGCCGAGGCCTATCGGACCCTGCGGACGCGAGTGCAGTTTGGGCTGCGGGAACACGGCGGCAAGATTCTCGTCGTCACCAGCCCGACGCTGCAGGAGGGCAAGACGACGACCATCGTCAACCTGGCCATCACCATGGCCCAGAACGGCCAGCGCACGCTGCTGGTCGGCGCCAACCTCCGGCGGCCCAGCATCCATCGCTTCTTCGGCATCGAACGCGAGCCGGGGCTCAGCGACGTCCTGGTCGGCAACGCCCGCTGGCGTGACTGCATCCGGACGGTGGCCGACATCCTGATGGGCCGCTTCGAGATGGAAGACATCATGGCCTCGCCCGGGCTCGACAACCTGCACATTCTCGAGTCCGGTCCCATCCCGGCCAACCCGTCGGAACTGCTGTCCACGCCGGCCATGAGCCGGTTCCTCAGCGAGGTGCGCGAGGCCTACGACGTGGTGCTCATCGACACGCCGCCCGTGTTGCCGGTGACCGACTCTGCCATCGTGGCCGGCCAGGTCGACGGCGTCGTCCTCGTCTACCAGGCGGGCAAGGTCGGACGCCTCGTGCTCAAGCGCGCCAAGGCGCACCTGGAGTCGGCGCGGGCCAAGGTGTGGGGCGTCGTGCTGAACGATCTCCAGGGCGAAATCGCGGGGTACACGTACGCCCATTACTACACCCACTACTACGGCGAGGAGACGGCGGCGGAGACCACGGCGGGTCCACTGCGGCGCCTGCTGGACACGGCGCGGGGCCGGCTGCGCGGTTCGGGCA
>JBOHPP010000015.1:0-17881 GCA_050731755.1 Candidatus Rokuibacteriota bacterium
GGCGGGTCTGCCAGAATTTCCAACACGTTTGGGCCCACCATGACGCCCCCGAAGCGTCCGTTTCACACTGCGTCCGACGCCGAGATCAAGCGCGGCGAGGTATCGGACGTCTACTTCCAGCGCACGGTCCAGATCCTCGCTCATCGCCACGACCGCCAGCGCGTCAAGGCCGAGATTTACCTCAAGAGCCTGCCCGAAGACTGGCAGTGGGGCATCCTGGCTGGCATTCAGGAGGCGGCGGCGCTGCTGGAGGGACTCCCCGTCGACGTCCGGGCCATGGACGAGGGCACCGTCTTCGCCCCCTACCAGCCGGTGCTCGTCATCGAGGGGACCTACGTCGAGTGGGCACAGTACGAGACGGCACTGCTGGGATTGCTCTGCCAGGCGTCCGGCATCGCCACTAAGGCGGCGCGCTGCAAGAAGGCGGCAGGGGAGCGGCAGGTGATCTCGTTCGGCGCCCGCCGGATGCATCCGACGCTGGCGCCGATGATCGAGCGGAACGCCTTCATCGGCGGCTGCGACGGCGTCGCGGTGACCAAGTCGGCGGAGCTGATCGACGCCGATCCTATGGGCACCATCCCACACTCGCTCGTGCTGATGATCGGCGACACGGTGGAGGCTCTCCGAGCCTTCCACGAGGTGGTGGACGCCAAGGTGCGCCGGGTCGCGCTGATCGACACCCTGCAGGACGAGAAGTTCGAGGCCATCCGAGTGGCCGAGGCCTTGGGCCGGGATCTCTACGCCGTGCGCCTGGACACGCCCTCCTCCCGGCGGGGGGACTTCTTCCGGATCATCCAGGAAGTCCGCTGGGAGCTCGATCTCCGCGGCTTTGACCACGTGAAGATCATCGTCTCCGGCGGCATCGACGAGTACGAAATCTTGAGATTGAACCCCCTGGTCGACGCCTACGGCGTAGGCACCGCCATCGCCAACGCGCCCGTGCTGAACTTCGCCCTGGACATCATGGAGATCGAGGGCCGGGCCATCGCCAAGCGTGGCAAGTGGTCGGGGGCCAAGGAGGTCTACCGCTGCCGCCAGTGCCGCCGGACCGTCGTCCTGCCGGCCGCCAAGTCACTCGCGGCTTGCGAATGCGGGGACGGCCCCTGGGAGGCGCTGCTCAAGCCGCAGTTGCGGGCGGGCAAGATCGTCCGCGACCTGCCGCCGCCCCGGACCGTCCGGGAGTCCGTCCTGGACCAACTCGCCGCCGTGCCGCTGGAGTCGGTTCGACGCCAGGGGCTCCGCCACGACTTCTGAGGCGGCGATGAGCGTGCTCGACGCGATCGTCCAGGACAAGCGCGATGAGCTTCGCCGCCGGCGGATCGCTGTTCCCCAGGCGGCGCTGCAGGCGCGGTGCCGAACGCTCGGGCCGGCGCGCGACTTCGAAGAGGCGCTGCGCCCGGCGGCAGGTGGCGTGCGCCTCATCGCCGAGGTCAAGCAGGCCTCCCCGTCGCGCGGCGTGCTGGCCCCGGCCTTCGATCCGCTGGCCCTGGCCCGCGCCTACGCCCGTCACGGCGCCGACGCCATCTCGGTGCTGACTGACGAGAAGTATTTCCGAGGTAGCCTCGACCACCTGGCGAAGATCCGCGCCGCGGTGGAGGTGCCGCTCCTGCGCAAGGACTTCACGCTCGACGAGTACCAGCTCTGGGAAGGGCGGGCGGCCGGCGCCGACGCTGCGCTGCTCATCGTGGCAATTCTGGAGCCGGCCGAGCTGCGCGATCTCGTGGCGGCGGCCAAGGGAATCGGGCTGGCCGCCCTGGTCGAGTGCCACACGGCAGGGGAGATCGAGACGGCGCTGGGCGTCGGAGCCCGCCTCCTCGGTATCAACAACCGGAACCTGGATACCTTCGAGACCCGGGTGGAGACCACACTGGAGCTGCTGCCGAAGGTTCCGCCGGGACCTCTCGTCGTGAGCGAGAGCGGCTTCTTCACCGGGGAGCAGGTGCGGGCGGTGGTGGCGGCGGGGGCTCACGCCGTGCTGGTCGGCGAGGGGCTGGTGCGGGCCGACGACGTAGGCGCCAAGATCCGAGAGCTGAAGGGGGGCGCGGCGTCGCACCCCGGGCGAGTTGGGGGGGAAATGGGGGGGGCGTCTCGCCCCACCCATTGTTCATGATCCGCGTCAAGATCTGCGGGATCACCAATGCCGAGGACGCCATGACGGCGGTGGAGGCCGGCGCCGACGCGCTCGGCTTCATCTTCGTCGAGGACACCCCGCGCTTCGTCACGCCCGAGCAGGTGGCCCCGATCGTCCGCCGGCTGCCCCCCTTTGTCACCCCCGTGGGCGTCTTCTGGGACCACCCGCGCGGCCACGTCAAGGCCGTGGCCGAGACGTGCGGGCTGCGCGCGCTGCAGTTCCATGGTGACGAGACGCCGGAAGACGTGGCCGGCTACGACCTGCCGGTGATCAAGACCATCAAGCTGCCGCCGGCCTCGACGATCGAGGGCCTGCCCGAGTACAAGGTGGGCGACGTGGCCCAGAGGCTGCGGTATGGCGCCGTCGCGGCAGCCCTGCTCGTCGACACCGCGGCGCGCTGGAGCGAGGGCGAGGCGCGCGAGCCGATCGAGTGGCGGCTGGCCACGATGCTCGGGGGCGGAATCGGCCGCCGGGTTCGCTTGATCCTGTCGGGCGGGCTGGCCCCCGACAACGTGGCTCGCGCCATCGAGATCGTGCGGCCGTACGCCGTGGACGTGAACTCAGGCGTGGAAGCCCGGCCGGGCAAGAAGGATCCTGACAAGGTCCGGCGCTTCGTGGCCGAAACCCGGCGGGCGGGGTGATGGCGGCACCGCGGCCGACCTCGTTGCCCGACGCGTCGGGGCACTTCGGGCCCTACGGCGGCCGGTTCGTGCCCGAGACGCTGATGGCGCCCCTCCTCGAGCTGGAACGGGCCTACCGGCGCGCCCGGCACGACCGCAGCTTCCAGGCCGAGCTCAGCAGGCTCCTGCGCGACTACGCGGGGCGGCCGACGCCGCTCTGGTTCGCCCGCCGGCTCACCGAGCACGTGGGCGGCGCGCGGATCTACCTCAAGCGCGAAGATCTGTGCCACACGGGCGCCCACAAGATCAACAACGTGCTGGGCCAGGGGCTGCTGGCCGCGCGCATGCGGAAAGGCCGGCTCGTCGCCGAGACGGGGGCCGGCCAGCACGGCGTGGCCACGGCGACGGTGGCGGCCTTGCTCGGACTCGAGTGCGACGTCTACATGGGCGTGGAGGACGTGGAGCGCCAGGCTCTCAACGTCTTCCGCATGCGGATGCTCGGCGCGCGGGTGATCCCCGTCGACGCCGGGAGCCGGACGCTGAAGGACGCCATCAACGAGGCGCTCCGTGATTGGGTCACCAACGTACGGACGACGTACTACCTGCTCGGCTCGGCGCTCGGGCCGCACCCGTATCCCATGATGGTGCGCGACTTCCAGGCGGTCATCGGCCGGGAGACCCGGCGTCAGGCTCGCGCCGCGCTGGGGCGGCTGCCCGACGTGCTGGTGGCCTGCGTGGGCGGTGGGTCCAACGCCATCGGGCTCTTCCATCCGTTCATCGACGATCGTCGCGTGAGAATCGTGGGGGTGGAGGCCGGCGGCCACGGGATCGAGACGGGCCGGCACGGCGCGAGTCTCGGCGCCGGCCGCGTGGGCGTGCTCCATGGCTGCATGACGTATTTGCTCCAGGACGACGACGGCCAGATCGCCACCGCGCACTCCATCTCGGCGGGCCTGGACTACCCGGGCGTGGGCCCCGAGCACGCGTACTACAAGGACGCGGGGCGCTTCGAGTTCGTCTCCGTCACCGACGAGGAGGCGCTGGACGGCTTTCAGGCGCTGGGCCGCCACGAAGGCATCATGCCCGCCCTGGAGTCCGCTCACGCCGTGGCCTACGCCATGCAGTTGGCCAAGCGCCTGCCCGGCTCCCGCGCGCTGGTGATCGGGCTCTCGGGGCGCGGCGACAAGGACGTGCAGGTGGTCGCCCGGGCCCTGGGCCAGGGAGCGCCGTGAACCGGCTCGGCGCCACCTTCGAGCGGCTGCGCGCCGCCGGCCAGCGGGCGCTGGTCGTCTACGTCACCGCCGGCGATCCCTCGCTCGACGTGACGGCGCGCCTGGTGGTGGAGGCGGAGCGGCGGGGCGCCGACGTCGTGGAGCTCGGCGTACCGTTCTCGGATCCCCTGGCCGACGGTCCTGTCATTCAGCGCGCCGCCCAGCGCGCCCTGGCCGCCGGCGCGTCGCTGGCGCGCATCCTGGACCTGGTGGACGCGGTGCGGGCGGAGGTGACGCTGCCCATCGTGCTGCTCACCTACTACAACCCCCTGCTCGCCTTCGGGCTGCACCCCTTCGCGGCCAGGGCGGCCAAGGCCGGCGTGGACGGCGTGATGGTCGCCGACCTTCCGCCCGAGGAGGCCGGGCCCCTCGCGGCCGAGGCCGAGCCGGTCGCGCTCGACCTGATCCACTTCGTCGCTCCCACGTCGACCCCCGACCGCGTCCGCCTCGTGGCCCGGCGGAGCCGCGGGTTCATTTATCTGGTGTCCCTGACCGGCGTGACCGGCGAGCGCGCCGAGCTCCCCCCCGACGTCGAGGCGCAGATGCGAGCCATCCGCCTGGTGACGACCCGGCCCGTCTGCGTCGGCTTCGGCATCGGGCGGCCCGACCAGGTGGCGGCCGTGGGGCGGCTGGCCGACGGCGTGATCGTCGGCTCCGCCATCGTCAGACACATCGAAGAGCGCGCCGGGTCGCCTACACTGGTGAGCGACGTGGGTGAGTTCATCGCAACCCTCAAAGCCCCACTCCGGGGGTTGTCGGTTGGTTCCAGCGCGGGCTCCGCCCGCGCAACCCGTTCTGGCGGGAGGCTCGGAAGGGGGGCGTAGCCCCCCTCCGAGGAAACGGATGGCGTGGTTCAGGCGCAAGCCCGAGGGCGAGGGAGAGGGTGAGGCCAGGGGCCGCAAGGTGGTCATCGCCGAGGGCCTCTGGATCAAGTGCGACTCCTGCAAGGAGATCGTCTACCGCGCAGAGGTGGAGCGCGCGGGCCGGGTCTGTCCCAAGTGCCGTTATGCCTTCCGCGTGAGCGCTCGCGAGCGGATCGCGCTCATCACCGACACCGGCTCGTTCGAGGAGCAGGAGCGGGGGTTGACCTCCGGCGATCCGCTCGGCTTCAAGGACACCAAGCGCTACCGCGACCGTGTCCGTGCAGCCCGGGACAAGACGGGCAACGCCGAGGCGGTGGTCACCGGGCTCGCGCGCATCGAAGGATACCCGGCGGTCGTGTGCGCCTTCGACTTCGCATTCCTGGGCGGCAGCATGGGTTCGGCGGTGGGCGAGAAGCTCACGCGCGCCATCGAGCTGGCCATCGCCAAGCACGTGCCCGTCGTCATCGTGTCGGCCTCGGGCGGGGCCCGCATGCAGGAGGGCATCCTTTCGCTGATGCAGATGGCCAAGACCTCGGCGGCGTTGGAGCGCCTGGCCGCCGAGCGCCTGCCCTACCTCTCCGTGATCACCGATCCCACGACGGGGGGCGTCACCGCGAGCTTCGCCATGCTGGGCGACGTGATCCTGGCCGAGCCGCGCGCGCTCATCGGCTTCGCCGGTCCCCGCGTCATCGCCGAGACCATCCGCCAGCCGCTGCCCGAAGGGTTCCAGCGCTCGGAGTTCCTCCTCGCGCACGGTCAGCTCGACATGATCGTCGAGCGGCGGGACCTCAAGGACACCCTGCGCCGCCTCCTCGCCTTCTTCGCCGACCAGCCGCCGTCCGGATGACCTACGACGAGGCCGTCGCCCGCCTGCTCGCCCTCCGCGGCGGCGAGCATGCGGGGATGCGGCCGGGCCTGGAGCGGATCGAGGGCCTGCTCGCCGCGCTGGGCGATCCTCACGCCCGGTACACGCTGGTGCAGGTGGGCGGGACCAACGGCAAGGGCTCGGTGGCGGCGATGCTGGCCGCCATGCTCAAGGCCGCCGGGCGCCGCGTCGGCCTCTATACCTCGCCGCACCTGGTCTCCTTCCGCGAGCGGATCCGGGTCGACGCCGAGCCCATCAGCGAGGATGCTGTCGTCGACGGCGTCGACGCGCTGGGCACGCTCATCGCGCGCTTCGACGCCACGATGTTCGAGGCGGCCACGGCGCTGGCCCTCGATCACTTCGCGCGCGAGAGCGTGGACATCGCGGTCCTGGAAGTGGGGCTGGGCGGCCGGCTCGACGCGACCACCGTGGGGACGCCGGCGGCCACCGTGCTGAGCCGGATCGACCGGGACCACGAGGCCTACCTGGGGACGACACTGGCCGCCATCGCCGCCGAAAAGGCGGCCATCATCCGGGCCGGCGTGGCGCTGGCCGCGGCTCAAGCGCCGGGGGTCACGGAGATCCTCGTGCAGCGCGCGGCGACGGTGGGGGTGCCGTTGCAGCTCGAGGGGCGCGAGCTTCACGTGAACGTGCAGTCGCGAAGCCTGGCCGGCCAGATCATCGGCTGCCGTGGCCCGGACTTCACGCTGGACGGCCTACGGCTGCCGTTGCTCGGCACCTATCAGCCGTCCAATGCCCTGCTCGCCGTCGCCGCGGCACATCACCTGGGCGCCGGCGAGGGCGCGATCCGCGCCGGCCTGGCCCGGGCCCGCTGGCCGGGGCGCTTTCAGGTGTTGGGACGGCAACCCACGCTGGTCCTGGACGCCGCTCACAACCCCGCCGGGGCGCGGGCCCTGGCTGCCTCGCTCCGGGAGTACTTCAGCGACACCCCGCTGACGCTCGTCGTGGCGATCCTGCGCGACAAGGACGCCGCCGCCGTCCTGGCCGAGCTGGTGCCGCTGGCCCGGCGGCTGATCTTGACGAGGACCAGCAACCCACGCGCGGCGACGCCGGAGACGCTGCGCCAGCTCGCGCCCAGCCCGGGGCCGGTTATCGATACGGCGCCCTCGGTGGCCGAGGCCCTGGCCATGGCGACGGCCCCGCCGACGACGCCTGTCGTGTGTGTGGCCGGCTCGGTCTCGCTGGTCGGCGACGCCCTCGCCTACCTGCAGGGCGGGCGCGCCACCCCGTGCCCCGTCGAAGCGGCCGCCGAGAGCACGGGGTCGCTTCGCTCGTGAGGGCGCTCTGCGCCGTCCGCCTGATCCTGCCCGGCCTGCTCCTGGCCGGCGCTGTGGTCGCCCCGCCGGCTTCCGGCCAGCCTCCCGCGCCGGCCACCGTCGTGACGGCGGGGGGCGAGGTCACGATTCTGGCCGACCGGTTGGAGGAGATCGGTGCGGACGACCTCGTCATCGCCACGGGCAACGTGGAGATCACGCGAGGCAGCCAGCGGCTCCTGGCCGACCGCGTGGAGCTCAACCGCGCCACCGGCGACGCGGTGGCCGAAGGGCGGGCCATCTTCTACGACGGCGAAGACCGGCTCGTCGGCGAGCGCATCGAGTACAACTTCAAGACCGGCACCGGCGTCGTTCACGAGGGCTCCGCGCACACGGCACCGTTCTACCGGGTCGACGGCCGGCGCATGGAGCGGCTCGGCGAGGGCCGCTATCGCGTGCGCCGCGGGCTGTTCACCACCTGCGAGGACGATCCGCCCACGTGGTCGTTTCGGTTCGGCACGGCGGACGCCGATCTGGGCACGTTCCTGTGGGGAACGAACGCGTCGTTCTGGGTCAAGAATGCGCCGCTCATCCCCTTCTTTCCGTTCTTTGCCGCGGCCATCCGCCGTGAGCGCCAGACGGGCTTCCTCTTTCCCCGTTTCGGCGTGTCGAGCCGGAAGGGCATGTTCGCCGAAATCCCCTTCTTCTGGGCCATCTCCGACAGCCAGGACGCCACCATCACGCTCGACGCGTACGCCGAGCGTGGCGTCGGGGCCAACCTCGCGTACCGCTACGTGCTGTCCCGGACGCACCGAGGCAGCGTGTCCGGCTTCTACCTCTACGAGAGCGGGCGGCCGGAGGACCAGCAAGAGGGCTTCGACGAGCATCGGGCCTGGTGGAGGATCGAGGATGCCTGGACTCTGGGACCGGGCCTGACCTTTCGGGCCGACATCAACGGTGTCAGCGACGACTTCGTGTTCCGCGAATACACCGACCGGCTCCACGATCGGAGCCTGCAGCGCGCCGAGTCCAATGTATTCCTCACCAAGAGCTGGGCGACGTGGAACCTGGTCGGCAGCCTGTTCTGGTACCAGGACCTGACCCAGCGCCGGCCCGTCGAGCTGAATCGCCTTCCCGAGGTGCGCCTGGAAGGCCTGCGCCAGCCTCTGCCCGGCCTGCCCGGCGTCCTCTACGAAGTGGAGTCCAGCGCCGTCAACTTCGTCCGCGCCGTGGGCGCCGACGGGATCCGCCTGGATGTCCGGCCGCTCGTCACCCGCCCCATTCCCGTCCTGGGGGCCTTCACGATAAGTCCCTTCGTCGGCGGGCGCCTCACCGGCTACGATAAAACGGCAACGGGCACCCGGATCACCAGCAACGGAGGACTCACGGTGCAGGAGACCGCGGACGAGGCCCAGGCCCGCTCGCTCTACGAGGTGGGCGCAGACCTGGAAATGCGCGCCACCCGCGTGTGGGAGCTGGGGGGCGCGAGAAACATCGAGGCCGTGCAGCACGTCGTGGAGCCGCGCCTCAATTACACGCGGCTCGACGGGACCGACCTCGTCCGCTATCGACGCGACGGGACGACCACGACCAACCAGCTGCCCCAGTACGACGCCATCGACGCGCTCCCCGAAGCCAGCCGGTTCACGTACTCTCTGACCAATCGCGTCCGGGCTCGCACGGTGGCCCCACCGGGTACGGAGGCGGTCCGCTGGGAGATGGTGCGCTTCGTGCTCGCCCACTCCTACGAGGCGCTCAACCCCCACCGCCCGCTGGGGCCCATCACCACCGACCTGATCGTCAACCCCATCCGGATCGTCACCTTCCGGGGAGACACCAGCTACAGCGTGTACGGCAACGAAGGGCTTCAGTCGGCGACGACCGACGTGGCCCTCGATGTACCCCGCGTGAAGGCTTCTCTGGGCACGCGCTACAACAAGCCGGACCGGGTGAACTTCCTGCAGGGCAATCTGAGCGCCGAGCTGACCTCGTGGGTGGTCGGCCGGCTCACCACCAACTGGGACCTGCGCGCCGACGTCTTGGTGGAAAACCGGGTGGGGGTGGATCTCAAGTGGCAGTGTTGGGCCTTCACGGTGGAGTTCATCTCGCGACACCAGGACGAGGACGAGGTGCGCTTCGCCGTCAACCTGCTCGGCGTGGGCGCGCCGATCACGACTGGCGCCGGGCTGGGGACGCTCGGCCTCGGGGGCGCCCGATGATCCCCTTCGTCGACCTCACGCGCCAACACGCCGCCCTGCGCGGCGAGCTTGTGGAAGCGGTGACGCGCGTGCTCGACTCGGCGCGGTTCATCCTCGGCGCCGAAGGCGAGGCGCTGGAGCGTGAGGTGGCGGCGGTGATCGGCGTCCGCCACGCCGCTGGCGTCGCCTCCGGCACCGACGCCCTGCGCCTGGCCCTCACCGCGGTCGGGGTGGGGCCGGGGGACGAGGTGATCACCCCGGCGTTCTCTTTCGTGGCGTCCGCCTCCACGATCGTCATGGCCGGCGCCACGCCGGTGTTCGTCGACATCGATTCCGAGACCTACGCGCTCGACGTGGAGGCCGCCGCTCGCGCGATCACCGGCCGGACGCGGGCCATCATGCCGGTGCACCTCTATGGGCACCCGGCCCCGATGGATCGGGTCCTGGCCCTGGCCCGCGCCCACCGCCTGGCCGTGGTGGAGGACGCGGCCCAGGCCATCGGCGCCACCTGGCAGGACCGCCCGGTCGGCGCGTGGGGAGACGTCGCCTGCCTGTCGTTTTACCCCACCAAGAACCTGGCGGCCTGCGGCGACGGGGGGATGATCGTCACCGACCGCGACGACATCGCCCAGCGGGTGCGACGGCTCCGGCATCACGGCGACGGCGGCCGGTATCGCCACGTGGAGTTGGGGTTCACGAGCCGGCTCGACGAGGTGCAGGCCGCGCTGCTGCGCGTGAAATTGCCCCACCTGGGACCCTGGACGGAGGCCCGGCGCCGTCTAGCCGCGCGCTACCGCGACCGATTGAAGGGGCTGTCCCTGGGGCTCCCGATCGAGAGAACCGACGCGCGGCACGTCTATCATCTCTATACCGTGCGGCATCCCCAGCGGGATACCCTGGCCAAGCTTCTTGACGAGAGTGGCGTGGGCACCGCTGTCCACTACCCGATCCCTGTCCCCGGGCAGCCGATGTTTTCAGCCGGAGATGAGAAACGGTGGCCCGAGGCGTGGCGGGCGGCGCGCGAGGTGCTCTCGTTGCCATGCTACGCCGAGCTGCGCGACGACGAAGCGAAGGCGGTGGCCGACGCCGTCCGCCGGGCCTGCGAGCGGCTATGACTGCGGACCACCGCGCTCCCGGAAGCCGCCGCCAGCCGGCGCCCGGATTCGCCGAAGCGCTGCAGGCGCGTCTCAGCGGGACTCCCGTCGTCGGCGTCATCGGGCTCGGTTACGTGGGTCTTCCGCTGGCCGTGGCTTTCGCCGAGTCGGGAGCCACGGTCGTCGGCATCGACCTCGACCACGGGCGCGTGGCCGCCATCGGCGCGGGGCAGAGCTTCATCGAGGACGTCGCCACCGAGACCCTCGCCCCGCTGGTGCGCGCCGGGCGGCTCACGGCCACCGACGACTACGCGGCGCTCAAGGGCGCCGACGCCATCGTCATCTGCGTGCCGACGCCGCTGGGCAAGTCCAAGGAGCCCGACATCTCCTACATCGTCGGCGCGGTGGACGCCGTGGCCGGCATCGTCCGCCGCGGCCAGCTCGTCGTGCTGGAGTCGACGACCTACCCGGGCACCACCCAGGAGGTGCTCGTGCCGCGCCTCGAGGCGCGCGGTCTCCAGACCGGCATCGACGTCTTCGTGGCGTTCTCCCCCGAGCGCATCGACCCTGGGAACCGTCATTACACGCTGCGCACCATCCCCAAGGTGGTCGGGGGTCTCACACCGACGTGCACGGCCCTGGCCGCCACCCTCTACTGCCGCATTACCGGCCAGGTGGTGCCGGTGTCGAGCCCGGCCACCGCCGAGATGGTCAAGCTCCTGGAGAACACGTTCCGCTCGGTCAACATCGCGCTGGCCAACGAGTTCGCCATTATGTGCCGGCGGCTCGGCATCTCGGTGTGGGAGGTGATCGCGGCGGCGGCAACGAAGCCGTTCGGCTTCATGCCGTTCTATCCCGGCCCCGGGCTGGGCGGGCACTGTCTGCCCTCGGATCCCCACTACCTCTCCTGGCGGGTCCGGCTGGAGGGCTACGAGCCGCGGTTCATCGCGTTCGCCGACCAGATCAATGCCCACATGCCGGCCTACGTCGTCCAGCTGCTCGTCGACGCGCTGAACGATCGCGAGCGGGCCGTGCGCGGCGCGGGCGTGCTGGTGCTGGGTGTGGCCTACAAGCCGAACGTGGCTGACACCCGGGACTCGCCGGCGCTCGAGATCATCGGCATGCTGGTGGGCAAGGGCGCCCGGGTCGCGTATCACGATCCCTTCGTGCCCAGCGTGGTGGTCAACGGCGTCAAGTTCGACTCCGTGCCGTGGTCCGGCCCCGACCTCGCCGCCTATGACGGCGTGCTGGTCCTGACCGCGCACACGGGTTACGACTGGACGGCCGTCGTGGAGCACGCCCGGCTCGTGATCGACACGCGGAACGCCACGGCGGATCTGCCCCCCGCCGCCCACGTCATCCGCCTCTAGCCCGCCGCGTGCTGTCGGCACTCGTCGTCTCCCTGCGGCCCCGCCAGTGGGTCAAGAACCTGTTCGTCTTCGCCGGGCTCGTCTTCGGCGAAAAGCTTTTCACGCCGGCGGTGGGGCCGGCGCTGGCCGCCTTCGTCATCTTCTGCGGGCTGTCCGGCGGGCTCTACCTTCTCAACGACGTCGCCGACCGCGAGCCGGACCGGCGACATCCTGACAAGCGGGCGCGCCCGATCGCCGCCGGTCGCCTCGGCGTGGCGCCCGCCGTCGCCGCCGCCGCCGGTTTGCTCGTCGCCGGTCTGGCGGCGAGCCTGGCCCTCTCGGTCCCGCTCGCCGTGGTCGCCCTGGCCTACGTCAGCCTGCTCAGCGCCTACTCGGCGTGGCTCAAGCACGTGGTCATCGTGGACGTGTTGGCCGTCGCCGCGGGCTTCGTGCTCCGCGCCGTGGCCGGCGCGCTGGTCATCGACGTCAAGATCTCCGGCTGGCTCCTCATCTGCACGACGCTGCTCGCGCTGTTCCTGGCGTTGGGCAAGCGGCGGCACGAGGTGCTCACGCTGGCCGCCGAGGCGCCCCATCACCGCCCGATCCTGGCCGAGTACAGCGCCGGTCTTCTCGACCAGATGATCGCCGTGGTCACGGCCTCGACCGTCACCGCGTACGCCCTCTACACGATGTCGCCGGAGACGGTGGCGAAGTTCGGCACGCCGTTCCTCCCGGCGACGCTGCCCTTCGTCCTCTACGGCATCTTTCGCTACCTCTTCCTGCTCTACCGGCGTCAGATGGGGGGCAACCCCTCCGAGCTGTTCCTGCACGACCCGCCGCTGCTGCTGAACTCGTTGCTCTGGCTCCTGGCGGTGATCGTCATCATCTACTGGCGGTGGCCGGCCTGAGTGTCCGGAACTAGAATGGAGGCCGCCCCATGACGAGCCAGGTCGCCGTGCTCCGCACCCGTCCCGAGAGCGTGGTCGCCGACTACGGCCGGCTGCTGCGGCTGGCCAAGTACGACCAGGTCCTGGCGCGCGAGCAGGACCTGATCCTCAAGCTGAACCTGTCGTGGACGAAGTACTTCCCGGCGTGCTCGAGTCAGCCCTGGCAGGTGGACGGCGTGGTGAAGACGCTCCTCGACGACGGCTACGACCGGCGGCGGATCTTCCCCGTCGAGAACAAGACGGTGGTGACGGATCCCGTCAAGGGCGCCCGGAACAACAAGTGGCTGTCGGTCCTGGAACGCCACGGCCTGCCCTTCATCCCGCTCACTGACGTTGAATGGACGGTCTACACGTTCAAGACACCGCTCCTCAGGCTGAATGATCTCTTCCCCGAGGGCATCGAGGTCCCAAAGATGTACGTGGGCAGGAACATGTGTCAGTTGCCTTCCGTGAAGACGCACGGGCACACCGTCACCACCGGCGCCATCAAGAACGCGTTCGGCGGGCTCCTCAAAGAAGTGCGGCATTACGCGCACGAGTTCATCCACGAGGTCATGGTGGACCTCATGCTGATGCAGCGTGAGCTGCACCCCGGCGTATTCGCGATCATGGACGGGACGGTCATGGGCGACGGCGCCGGGCCGCGCACGATGATCCCCCGCGAGGGCAACCTCCTCCTGGCCTCGGCCGACCAGGTGGCCATCGACGCCATCGCCGCTCAGATCATGGGCTTCGAGCCGCTGGCCATCCCCTATCTGCGGATGTGTCACGACCGGGGTCTGGGCGTCGCCGATCCGCGGCGGATCGAGCTCGTCGGCGACGTGGACGCCGCGGCGGTGCGCATGGGCTTCCGGACGCGGCGCAGCCCCGTCATCTGGGGCGACCAGCTCATCCGGCGGGGGCCGCTGCGCCCGCTCAAGCGGCTGCTCCTGCACTCGCCGCTCGTGATCTGGGCGCCGTTCGCCTCGAACGTGTACCACGACTTTCTCTGGTACCCGACGATCGGCCGGGCGCGCCGCCGCGCGTTCGCGGCCACGCCCTGGGGACGCCTGTTCGACGCGTACTGAGGCCAGGGTCGGCGCGGTAGAATAACCGCTGTTGTGGGCTCGCCGAATCGATCCACCGTTCGCGTGCGCTTCGCGCCCAGCCCCACCGGGCAATTGCACGTGGGCAGCGTGCACACGGCGCTGTTCAACTGGCTCTACGCGCGGCACCACGGCGGGGTTTTTATTCTCCGAATCGAGGACACCGACCGCTCGCGCTCCACCGACGAGCACATCGAGGCCATCCTGGACGCGCTGCGCTGGCTGGGCCTCGACTGGGACGAGGGGCCGCCCAGCCCCGGCTACCGGCAGACCGAGCGGCTCGAGCTCTACCGCGAGCATGCCCGGCGCCTGGTGGCGGCGGGACGCGCCTACTACTGCGATTGCCCGCCCGAGCAGCTGGAGCGGGAACGCCAGGCGGCCCAGCAGCGGGGCGAAACCTTCCGCTACTCCGGCCGCTGCCGTGACCGCGGACTTCAGGCTGGAGCGTTGCGGCTGCGCATCCCCGACGACGGGGCTACCGTGGTCGACGACCTCATCCACGGGCCGGTGACCTTCGAGCATCGCCAGCTCGACGACTGGATTCTCCTGCGCACCGACGGCACGCCCACCTACAACTTCTCGGTGGTGGTGGACGACGTGACCATGCAGATCACCCACGTGATCCGCGGCAACGACCATCTGTCCAACACGCCCAAACAGATCCTGTGCTACGAGGCCTTCGAATATGGGGTGCCGGCCTTCGCTCACGTGTCGATGATCCTGGGCCCCGATCGCAGCCGGCTCAGCAAGCGGCACGGGGCGACGTCGGTCCAGGCGTTCCGCGACGCCGGCATCCTGCCCGAGGCCATGGTCAACTATCTGGCCCGCCTGGGCTGGTCCCACGGCGACCAGGAGCTGTTCTCCCGCGCCGAGCTCATCGAGCTGTTCGACATCAAGGACGTCTCGCCGTCGTCCGCGGTCTTCGACCACGCCAAGCTGGAGTGGCTCAATCAGCAGTACATGAAGACGATGGATCCGTCGGTCCTGGCTCGCGTCGCCATGCCGTTCATCGAACGGAAAGGGGTCTCCCAGGCTGTCGAAGGTCGTCTTCGAGACGCCAGGTGGCTCACGCGTGTCGTGGGGACGCTTCGGGAGCGAGCCAAGACCCTCGACGAGCTCGCCGAGCTGTCGCTCTTCTACTTCAAGAAGCCGGGTTACACAGATCAGCCGGCGCACAAGTTCCTGACCGCAGAAGGCCGGCATCGACTCGATGCCATCGTTCGTCGATTGGAGGGGGTCACGGACTTCACCGCGCCCTCGCTCGAGCGGGTCTATGCGGAATTGGCGGCAGCATTGAATGTGAAGCTCGCTGACATCGCCCAGCTCACGCGCTTTGCCCTGACGGGTCGTACCGCCTCGCCGCCACTCTTCGACATCCTGGAGCTCATCGGGAAGCAGGAATCACTGGAGCGGCTGCGGGCCGCGCGGGCGTTCGCCGGCGAGGGCTTGCCGGCACCATGAGGCTGCTGCTCGCCCGCCACGGCGAGTCGGTGTGGAACGAAGTCCGCCGCTTCCAGGGCGGCAGCGACGTCGCGCTGTCCGAACGCGGGCGCGCCCAAGCTCGCGCGCTCCGCGAGGCGCTCCGCGGCTACCGGCCAGCCGCAGCCTACGTGAGCCCGCTGGTCCGGGCCCGTGAAACCGCCGAGATCGCGCTGGACGGCATTGTGGTGCCGATCGTGCCGATGGAGGGCCTGCGCGAGATGTCGCTGGGGGAGTGGGAGGGTTGCCTCAGCGAGGAGATCCTCGCCCGCGAAGGCAATCCCTACGGCGCCTGGGTCCGCGCCCCGCTCGACTGCCCGCCGCCGGGCGCGGAGCCGCTCGGCGACGTCTGCCGACGCGTGCTGGAGACGATGGACCGGATCGCCGCCGCGCATCCTAACGGCGGCGACGTCCTGGTCGTGGCCCACGGCGGCGTCATCAGCGTGTACGCCTGCCACCTGCTCGGCTGCTCGTTCAACAGCCTCTGGCGGCTCCGGGTGGACAACGCCTCGCTCACCATCGTGCGGCCGCCGCGGCTCGTCACCCTCAACGACACGCGCCATCTCGCCGGCCTCCAGCTCGTCCACCTCACCCGTGGCGGAAGTCCGGGCGTGTCGGGCGGACCGCGGGCATGACGATCCTCCTCGGGCTGTTCGGCGGGACGGCGCTTCTGCTCTACGGCATCCGCCTGAGCGGCGACAGTCTGCAGCGGGCGGCCGGCGGTCGGCTGCGTCACCTTCTCACCGGACTGGCCCGGCACCGACTCCTGGCCGTCGTTTCCGGGGCGACGGTGACCGCCATCATCCAGTCCTCAGCGGCCACCACGCTGATGCTGATCGGCTTCGTCTCCGCCGGGCTGATGACGTTCCGCCAGACGCTCGGCGTCATCCTGGGCGCCGACATCGGGACCACCTTCACGGTGCAGCTCATCGCCTTCAAGATCACGGACTACTCGCTGTTGTTGATCGGCCTCGGATTCACCACGGCGGCCGTGGCGCACCGGCGGGTGGTGAAGGACGTGGGCCAGGCCGTGCTGGGGTTCGGCCTGATCTTCCTGGGCCTCAAGCTCATCCTGGACGGCGTGGCGCCGTTGCGGGCGAGCCCGCTGGCCACGCAGGTGCTGGCGGCGGTCGCTGACAATGCGCTGATCGCGATCGTGGTCGGCGCCTTCTTCAGCGCGCTGGTCACCTCATCGACGGCCACGATCGGGCTGACGCTGGCCCTGGCCCACCAGGGCCTCCTCGCGCTCCCGGGCGCCATCGCCATCGTGCTGGGGGCCAACATCGGCACCTGCGCCACCGCGCTCATGGCCTCGGCGGGGACGCCGGCCGAGGCCAAACGCGTGGCCGTGGCCCACATCGGCTTCAAGCTGGGCGGGGTGGCCCTCGTGCTGCCGTTCATCGACCCCTTCACGGCGCTGGTGGCGACCACCGCCGCCGACCCGGCGCGCCAGGTCGCCAACGCCCACACCTTCTTCAACGTCGGCATCAGCCTCGTCTTCCTGCCCTTCGCTCCGCTGGCGGCGCGGGCCATCGAGGCGTTGGTGCCGCCGGACCAGCAAGGCGAGAACCCGTTCAAGACGCGCTACCTGGACGAGCGGGCGATGAATCAGCCCTCGCTGGCCCTGGGCCAGGCGACGCGCGAGGCGCTTCGCATGGCCGACGTGGTGCAGGGGATGCTGCGCGACGTCACTCCGGTCTTCCGGGACAGCGACCAGGAGTTGCTGGAGGACGTGGAGCGGCGCGACGACCAGGTGGACTTCCTCGAGCGTGAGATCAAGCTGTTCCTGGCCCGCCTGGGGCGCGAGACGATGGGCCCCGATCTGTCCCGCAAGGAGATCGCCCTCATCTCCGTCATTGGAAATCTCGAAAATATCGGGGACATCATCGACAAGAACCTCATGGAGCTGGCCCGCAAGAAGATCTACCACGGCCGCCGCTTCTCCGAGGCCGGCTGGGCGGAGATCGTGGAGTTCCACTCCGCGGTGTCGAAGAATCTCGAAACGGCCATCGCCGCCTTCGCCGCCAACGACCGCAGCCTGGCCCAGGCCGTGCTCGATCAGCGGCCGGTCATGCGGCAGCGCGAGCGCGAGCTGCGCGAGTCGCACCTCAACCGCTTGCGCCAGGGCCTGGCCGAGTCCCTGGAGACGTCCGAGATTCACCTGGACATCCTCACCAACCTCAAGCGGGTGTCGTCCCACGTCTCGGCGCTGGTGTTCCCGATCCTCGAGGAGGTGTAAGGTGAAGAAGATCGAGGCGATCATCAAGCCGTTCAAGCTCGACGACGTTAAGGAGGCCCTCACGGAGATCGGCGTCATCGGCATGACCGTCACCGAGGTCCGCGGCTTCGGCCGGCAAAAGGGCCACACCGAGCTCTATCGCGGCTCGGAGTACACGGTCGATTTCCTGCCGAAGGTGAAGATCGAGGTCGTGGTCGGGGACGCGCTGGTCAAGAAGGTGGTCGACACGATCGCCGGCGCCGCGAAGACCGGCTCGATCGGCGACGGCAAGGTGTTCGTGCTCCCGATCACCGAATCGACCCGCATCCGCACCGGCGAGAAGGGCGAGTCGGCAGTCTGAACGCGTCCACCGGGGAGCTCCTGACCGCGGGCGGCCGCGCCGCGGCGGCCCGGCGGCGGCGGATTCTCAGAGAGCTCGGCTTCGCGGACCCGGACGCCGCGGCGCGCAACCTCGAGAGCCTCACGC
>JBOHPP010000016.1:0-26323 GCA_050731755.1 Candidatus Rokuibacteriota bacterium
GAGGTGGCCGCCTTGGCTCCCGCGCCCTGCAACTCGTCGACGGCGGCACGACTCCGATTGTGGACAACCAGTGGGTAACCAGCCTTGATCAGATTTCGGGCCATGGGACGTCCCATGATCCCAAGGCCAATGAATCCAATAGTTTGAGCCATAATGTCCCCTGCAGATCAGGTTGGGTGAGTTGGGCCGTTAGTATCACAAGGTCGCCCCGAGGGTCAAGGCCGATTGCGTGAGAACGCTGGCTTGACAATGATTAACGCTCAACACCATAATCCGGTCGGAAATATGGCTATCATGGGGTTTTTTGCGGTGTCCGGCTCTCCGGCGCCGGAGAACTGTGTGACTGTGCTAGGCTTCCTTCCGGCAGGAGCACGGCGGCGATGGCGCGAGGGGGCGAGATCTCCAGGCGTGGGTTCTTACTCGGACTGGGTCTGAGCGCGTTGACGCCGGGGGGGCTGCGAGCCCAGCCGGCGCACGAGGCCGAGCACCGACCTGTCATCGACGCGCCCTCGCTGTCCGAGGATCCGACGGCCGTGCCGGTCCAGGTCTCGGTCCGCCATCCGATGGAGCCCGAGCACTTCATCCGCTCCATCGAGGTCACTCTGGAGAACGACCCGGTCCCCTACAAAGGGACGTTCGTCTTCACGCCAACCAACGGGCGCGCCGAGGTGGCCTTCCCGATGCGCTCGGGCGCGGGTGG
The DNA here is from genome assembly GCA_050731755.1 of Candidatus Rokuibacteriota bacterium. Lineage (GTDB taxonomy): Bacteria > Methylomirabilota > Methylomirabilia > Rokubacteriales > CSP1-6 > JBOHPP01. The sequence continues at coordinate 701 of JBOHPP010000016.1, forward strand.
CCGTCTGGCCGCGGTGATCGAGTGCTCGCGGCACGGGAGGTTCACCGGGTCCGTCCAGATCCGCGTCAGCGAGGGCGGCTGTACCACCGCGCCTGACACCATCGACCGAAGCCGGCTGGGCAGCCCGCGCATCCGGCTGCCCCAGACGATGCAGCCGGGCGAGATCGTGCAGGTGCGGACCAAGGTCGACCACACCTCCTACACGGGCCTGGTGCTCAGAAACGGCAAGATCGTCCGGGAGGCGCCCGAGTTCTACGTCAAGCAGATGCTGGCGTTTCTCGACAACCAGCAGGTCTCGGAGTTCCGGATGAGCTCGGCCATCAGCGCCAACCCGCTGATCCGGTTCCCGCTCCGCGTGAGCAAGAGCGGCACGCTCCGCGTGGTGTTCGTCAACAACGAGGGACAGCGCTGGGAAGCCTCCGCTCCCGTGAAACTGTGATCAAATCGAGAAAGGGGCCGTTATGGAGGTGATCTCGCGTCGGGAGTTCATGCGCGCTTCCGCAGCTGGCCTCGCCCTGAGCGGGCTCGGAGGCTGCGCGAGGCCGGCGAAGGGTGATTTCGCGCCCAAGTCCGGTAAGCGGGTCGTGGTCGTGGGCGGCGGCTGGGGCGGCGCCACCGCGGCCAAGTACGTGCGATTGTTGGATCCGTCCATCGAGGTGATTCTCTTCGAGCCGAACCGCACGTTCGTGTCCTGTCCGTTCAGCAACCTCGTGCTGAGCGGCGTCCGCTCGATCGAGAGCCTCACCCTCGACTATCGCGGGCTCCGGCGCCACGGCGTGCGGGTGAGGCACGAGACTGTGACGGCTCTCGACCCGGCCGCCCGGCGCGTGCGCGTAGGCGAGGGATATTTGGAATTCGATCGGGCCATCGTGGCCCCGGGTGTCGACTTCCAATGGGAGCAGGTCGAGAACCTGGCCCAGAACCAGGACAAGGTGCTCCACGCCTGGAAGGCTGGCCCCCAGACGGTGCAGCTCGCCCAGCAGCTCCAGGCGATGCCCGACGGCGGCGTGTTCGTGCTGTCGGTCCCGCCGGCGGCCTACCGCTGCCCGCCGGGTCCGTACGAGCGGGCCTGCCAAGTGGCCTGGTACCTCAAGACCAACAAGCCGCGAGCCAAGCTGCTCGTGCTCGATGCCAACGCCAACATCGTCTCCAAGACCGGGCTCTTTCGGGCCGCCTGGCGCGACTACCCCAACCTCGAGTACCGCGCCTCGAACAAGGTCGTGAAAGTGGATCCCGCCACCCGAGAGGTCACCACCGAGATCGGCGACAGGATCACGTACGACGTGGTGAACCTCATCCCCCCGCAGCGGGCCGGCACGATAGCGGTCCAGGCCGATCTCGTGGGCGCCGACAAGCGCTGGTGCGAGGTCAACCACGTGACCTACGAGTCGGTGAAAGCGCCCAACGTCCACGTGATCGGGGACGCCACCATCGGGCTCCCGGTGCCGAAATCGGGCAACGTCGCCAACGCGATGGGCAAGATCTGCGCGACCGCCGTGGTGCACCGGCTGAACGGCAAGGAGCCGCCCGTGCTGCCGCCCGGCAACACCTGCTATTCCTGGGTGAGCGACCGGGAGGCGATCGCGGTCGTCAACGCCTATCGCATCGAGGGCGGCAAGGTCGTCCAGATCGAGCAGAAGCTCACCCCCGGCCAGAGCGTGGCCGTCGCCCAGAACTCCGTCGGGTGGGCGGCCAGCATCTGGCACGACATGCTGGGCTAGGGAGGGCGCGATGCGGATCGCAGCCGGCTTGATTCTCCTCCTGGTTACCGCTGGGGTCGCCGGGGCCGGGCCGCTGGACAGCCCCGGGGCGCTCAAGTCCCTCAACTGCGCGGCCTGCCACGGCGCCGGTGGGCAGAGCCCGTCGGACACGATGCCGATCCTGGCCGGTCTGTGGCCGGCTTACTTCAAGAAGACGATCGAGGATTACGCGGCTGGCCGGCGCGCGTCGCCGGAGATGGAGCCCTACGCCAAGCAGGTGCTCCAGCTCGGCATCGACGACATCGCCGCCTACTTCGCCGCCCAGAAGCGCGAGCCCACGCGCATCAAGGCGGACGCCGCCGCCGCCGAGCGGGGGCGGGCGGCAGCCACCCAGTGCGCCGTCTGCCACGGGGCTCGCGGCGAGGGTGATCAGGCCAAGCTGATCCCGGACCTACGCGGTCAGCCCCCGGGCTACCTCCGCCACCAGATGCTGCTCTTCAAGGAGGAACGCCGGAGCCCCGGCGACGAGCCGCTCAAGACCCTCAAGACCCTGATGAAGACGATCCCGGACGCGACGATCGCCGACCTTGCCGCGTTCTTCAGCAGCCAGCGGTAGCGCGAACACCGAGCCGTCCACTCACGCTAGGGATCACGCCCGTCGGCGAGGTGGATCTCGCCTTCCCGGGCCAGCGCGCGCTCGGGCCGGGCGGCGCGGACGCGGAGGGACGCTACGCTTTGCTCCGCCACAGCGTCGTGGCCAGCCAGTCGAGCCCCAAGGTTTTCAGGGTCTGGGGCAACGGCTTGCCCGTCTCCCGGTCGTAGCCGACCTTCTGGTACCAAGTGTCGACCATCTTCTCCCACTGCTCGCTCACGGCCTGGCCCTTGGCCGGCCCGTCGTGGGGCGTCGAGCCGTAACGCGCCGACGGCCGCTCGCGGTCGGTCCCGATTCCGCAGCGCAGCCGCACCACGCGGAACACCGCGGCCGTTCGCCGGCCGAAGCGCATCGCCTCCGGCACCGTGTAGTACCACCCGGTCGCCGCCGAGAGCGCGCGGCAGAGGTTTTCCATGCGAGTGCGCCCCGTGAAGATGCAGATGCCCAGCGAGTCCTCGAAGTGGCGGCGGCCGCGGATGCCGGCCACCTGGTTGGCGACCTCCTCGCCGTTGAACGGGTTGATTCGGGTCGGCAACCCCAACTCCGCCACGTGCACCGGGACACCGCTTTCCAGGGTCCCGGTGCTTCCGGTACAGGTGTCCAGCATCTCGTCCCAGCGCCCGCGGTGGTCGTGACCGCGCGGCGAGGCGCCCTGGGCCGTGTAGATCGCGCACTCTTTGGTCTTCCCTCCGAGCCGCTCGGCTGCCACCTTCACGCCTTCGGCCAGCAGGTCGCCCAACCCCTCGCGCTTGATGATCATCTGCAGGAGCCGGTTGGCCCCCTTGATATCGCCCCACTTCAGCTCGAAGCCGAGCTGCTTCTTCGTGATGAGCCCACGTTCCTGGCACTCCATCACCCAGCCACAGAGCCAGCCGAACTCGTTCACGTCGACGCAGGCCCGGTCGATCTGGGTGTTGAGCCAGGAGATGCCTTCCTGATCGGTGGCCCCGATGGTCCAGCCCGCTCCCGACCAGCCCTCGTACTCCGGCTCGTCCACGATGGCGCCCTTGAAGTCGCCGCCGCGGATCACCTGCATGTGGCAGTGGTGCATCCCGCAGGCGTTGCACTGGTGGCCGCGGTGATCGAAACCCTCGCGGAGCTTGGGCGCCTCCCACCGCGTGAGGTCGTCGTAGGGGACATTGGTGGTGTAGTTCTTGATCGGCAGCACGCCGAGCTTGCCGAGGTTGACCACTCCGGGCAGCGTCCCGTACTCGTAGAGCGACTTGGCCGAGGGGTCGGTCTTGAGGTCGTGCGCGATGTCGTCGGCGGCCTGGATGACGCCGCGATAGTCGGCGGCCCGCAATGCCCGGGTCCCCTTCACGATGGCGACTGCCTTCAGCTTCTTCTTCCCCATGACCGCGCCACAGCCGTTCTTCGATGCCACGTGACCATAGTCGCCGTGGATGGCGGCGAAGCGCACCAGCTTCTCCCCGGCCACGCCGGACGTGTAGACGGACAGCTGGTGACCGGACAGCCCCAGGGCCTGGTGCAGGGCGTCCTGCGTGTCCCACGTATCCTTGCCCAGGAGGAACTTGGCGTCGCGCAGCTCTACGACGTCATCATTGATGTAGAGGTAGACCCAGTCTTTCGACTGTCCCTGGACCACGATGGCGTCGTACCCGCAGTACTTGAGGTTGGTGCCGAAAAACCCGTTGGCCTGGGTGGAGGTCGGGCCGTTGGTCATGGGCCCGATCGTGACGACGGTCAGCGCGCCCGTACCCCATACGGGCAGGCCGGCCAGGGGGCCCGTGGCCAGCACCAGACGGTTGTCAGGGTGGTCCCACGTCACGTTGCCGCGGCCACCTTTGACCGCCGTCTCGCGATAGAGGATCAGGGCGCCCAGGCCGGCGCCGCCCAGCCAGTCGCGCATGTCCTCCGGGCTCCAGGGCTCGGCCCAGCACTTCTTCTTGGTCAGATCGATCCGGAGGAGTTTGCCCGCGTAGGCTCCGGGGACCGTCGGTTCGGTCATCGGAGTCTTCGCGCGCGCGGGTGCCGCCTGCGTCGCTGGAGTCATACCGCCACCGGGGTAGTGCCGGGCGCCTTGGCGGGGCGTCCCAACACGGTTTCGTGGAGAAGCCGGGTCGTCGTCTTCGAGGCGATGTAGGCCGGCTTGATGTCGAACGGGTTCGACCACAGATACTCCTTGAAACGGCCGAGCGGCATCTGGGCCTGCACCAGCCCCTTGAGCATCCCCACGTCGTTGGTGGTCCAGATGTCGCTGGACGGCCCGAGGATGATGGCGCCGGTCAGTCGGTCGCCGGTCCACAAGAGCTTGCGATAGGCCGGCCGGTCCGCCTTGAGCCCCGTGACGGCCTCCGCCTTGGGGTCGTCCCACGCGCCGAAGGAGGCGACGTCGAGGTGGCAGACCTCGACGATGTTCATGAGGAGGCTGCCCCGGTAGCGGACGTCCTTGCCCGCCATGTTGACGCCGGCCACCCGGCCGTGCTCCTGGGCCGTCGGCTCGATGGCGTGCACCACGGCGCTGCCGGAGACGCGCTCCGGGCCTTCAGCCACGTCGCCGGCGGCATAGACGTTGGCCACGGTGGAGCGCAGATGGTCGTCCACCAGGATGCCCTGGTTGATCCGGATACCCGAGTTCTTGAGCCAGTCCAGATTGGTACGGATGCCGGTGGCCATGATGACGACATCACAGACAAGGTCGCCGCCTTTGGCGAACCGCAGCCGCTTCCGGCCCTTGGCCTCCTCGATCGCGGTGAGCTTGGCGTCGGTGCGGATCGTCACGCCGTGCTGGCGGAGCCATCCTTCCACCAGCTGGGCGCCGGTGGCGTCGATCATCCGGGGCAGGATTCGCGGCGCGATCTCGACGATGGTCAGGGTCGCGCCCAGGGCCAGGATGGAGTTCAGGATGGTGAAGGCGATGAAGCCGGCGCCCACCATGACCACGTGGCTGCCCGGCTTGGTGTCGGCGATGAGGGCCCGGCACTGGTCCAGCGTCCAGAACGAGTGCACGCCGGGCAGGTCGGCGCCCGGCACCGGCGCCTTCACCGCCGAGGAGCCGGTGGCGATCAGGCAGTCGTCGTACTCGAGGGCGGTGCCGTCGTCGAGGGTGCACACGTGGGCGACGGTGTCCAGCTTCGCCGCCCGTCGCCCGAGCTGGGTCTTCACGCCCCACTCGGCCAGCACCGCCGCGGTGGCGGTGAACACGTGGGATTCGGCGATGGAGCGGTCGAGATAGTAGGGCAGCACCATGCGGGAGTACGGTTTCTCGGCGCTGACCAGGGTGATCTCCGAGCGCTCCGCCTCCTCTTCTCGAATCGTTCGCATGGCGTTCATGCCCGCGGTTCCGCCGCCGACCACGAGGTGGCGCCGGGGCATCAGGACACCCCCGCCAGCAGCCGGCTCGTCCGCTCGGCGGCGAAGTCGCCGAGCCAGTCCACCGTCGCGACGTCCTCGTAGGTGATGGCGGCCGTCGGACAGGCGTGAGCGCAGGCCGGGTCGCCCTCGCACAGGTTGCACTTGAAGGCCTTGCGGGTGTCCGGGTCGTAGAACATCGTCCCGTACGGACAGGCGATGGTGCAGAGCTTGCAGCCGACGCAGAGGTCGTCCAGCACGTCTTTGGCGCCGGCGGCGTTGATGGTGATCGCGCCCACCGGACAGGCCGTCATGCACCAGCCCTCCGCGCACTGCGTGCAGGTGTAGGGCGCGTAGGACGTGTGCCGCTCGAAGGGCGAGACGCGGATGACCGACTTGGCAGGCTGGAACGTTCCCGTCTGTACGTACGAGCAGGCCAGCTCGCAGCGCAGACACCCCGTGCACTTCTCCGGCGTGATCTTGAGGACTCTCATCGCTTCTTGCGCGTCCTGCCCTTCCCGCCCTCCAGCCGGGCGATGAACTCCTCCAAGGGGATGGCCGCCATGGTCATGCCGGCGGCGCCGCCGCGCGCGCCAAGCTCGACCGACACCCGCGAGATGGTGGCGTTGTCCGGGGCTTCGATGACGGAGACGAAATCGTAGGGACCGAGCACCGCGTACTGCGCCAGCACGCGCGCGCCCATGCGCCTGACGTCGCCGTTGACCTTGCGGATCCAGCCCGGGCGCTCGCGGAGAACCTTCCGGCCCGACTCGGACAGCGTGCTCAGCATGATGTAGAGGCCCACCGCCGGATCTCCTTTCCTCCGAGCGCCGCGTAGTATAGCACGCGCTACACAGGCGCTTCCTTGCTCGACGGTCTGAGAAAAGCGTAGACGGAGGAAAAATCCTTGCGCCCGTAGCCGTGAGAGGAGGCTAGGCGTAAGAGCTGCTGCGCCGCCGGGGCCACCGCGACGGGCACCCGCAGCTCGCGGGCGGCGTTCACAGCGAGTCCCAGGTCTTTGGCCATGAGATCGGTCATGAACCCGGGGGCGTAGTCGCGGCTGGCCGCCGCCTTCTCCACGATGCCCGGCACCGGATGGCCGTGCTCCATGACCCAGGTGTGACCCGAGGACTTGGAGATCACCTGGGTGAGGATCCGGGCATCGACGCCGAACCCCTCAGCGATCCGGAACGCCTCGCTGACGGCCACCATCGCCACGCCGGCGATCAGGTTGTTGCAGAGCTTGGCCACCTCGCCCGACCCCACCGCGCCCACGTGGATGATGGTGCTGCCCATCGCGGCCAGAGCCGGACGAGCCTCCTCGACGTCCCCGGCCTCGCCGCCCGCCATGATGGTGAGCGTGCCCTCGACGGCGCGCGGCACCGCGCCCGACACGGGCGCGTCGACGAAGCGCAGCCCACGCTGGCGCAGTCGCTCGGCCACCCGGCGCGAGGTGCCGGGATCGATCGTCGACATGTCCACGCAGAGCCGTCCCCGGGCGGCGCCCTCGCCGACACCGGCCGGCCCGAGGTAGGCGGCCTCCACGTGAGAGGACGACGGCAGCATGGTGATGACCATATCGCCCTGTTTGGCAGCGTCGGCCGCCGAGACCGCGCGGGCGGCGCCCAGTCGAACCGCCGCCTCCAGCGCGGCCGGCGCGATGTCATAGGCGACGACGGCGAAACCCTTCTTCAGGAGGTTGGTGACCATCGGCTGTCCCATAGTGCCGGTGCCGATGAATGCGATCTTCATGACTGTTTTCCCTCCGTTGTAGCGGTTACCGCGAGTCCGGCTTGAGCCGTGGCTGGCCCGCTCCAGGTGCGCAGGGCTCCGGACGTCTTGTCAACCCTTCAGTCAGTTTCCTTCGGCTGGTGGTCGGGTCAGGACCATCTGGGTCTGGATCGTGAGCGACAGCAGCCGGCCGGCCTCATCGGTCACCCGCGTCTGCCACACCAGGGTGCTCCGCCCGCGGTGGAGTGGCGTGGTCTCGGCCCGGACGACGCCCTGCCGGCCGGCGGCAAAGAAGTTCGTCTTGGACTCCAGCGTCGTCGTGGAGGCGCCCTCCGGGAGGTTGATGACGGTGGCGGTGGCGCCGACGGCGTCGGCCAGCGCCATCAGCGCGCCGCCGTGCAGGGCGCCGCCCACGGTCCGGAGATCGTCGCGGATGGTGAGTTCGGCCACCACCCTATCGGGGCTGGCGTCCACGTAGCGGACGCCCAGCAGCTCGACCAGAGTTCCACGCTGCCGCTCGTCGAGGATCTTGGGATCGATCGCCATTCGCTCCTGTGCCGGACGGCCACTCGCGCTGCCCTATAATGCCGCGATGCTCGCCGGCCTGCTGCTCATTGCGCTCGCGGCGATCTCCTGGGGCACCACCGGCTCCGTCACCACCGTGCTCGTGGATCGCGCCGGCGCCGAGCCGCTCCTGATCGGCGCGACCCGCACGATGTTGGCCGCGACGCTGCTGCTCGGCGGCGCCCGCCTGGCCGACGGCACCCTGGCCATCGCGCGCGCCGAGGTCGGGCGTTGCGTCCTGATGGGCGCCTGCATGGCCGCTTTCCAGGCCACCTACTTTACCGCGGTGACGTTGAGCGGCATCGTCGTGACCGCTCTCGTCGCGATCGGCTCGGCCCCCATCATGATCGCGGCGCTGGCCGCTGTGATGCTCGGTGAGCGTCTCACCGCGCGGCTCGTCGCCGCGCTCGTCCTCGGCGTGCTGGGCACCGCCCTCCTGGTGGTCGGCCCGACCGGCAGCGCCGACGCCGGCGTGCGATCCGCGCCGGGCGTGCTCCTTGCCCTGGCCGCCGGCCTGGCTTACGCGCTCTACGTCATCGTGGCCAAGCTTTCGCTGGCCCGGAGCGCGCCGCTGCCGCTAACGGCCATGACCTTCACCGCCGCCGCGCTGTTCCTGCTGCCGGCCCTGGCGTGGTGTCGGGCGCCGCTGGCCCAGGTCGAGCGCGGCTGGCCGTGGCTGCTCTACCTCGGGGCGGTGACGACCGCCGGCGCCTACGGCGTCTATTCCATCGGGCTCCGCCGCGTCCCGGCCTCGGTCGCCGGCATCGTCACGCTGCTCGAACCCCTCACCGCAACTCTGCTCGGCGTGCTCGTGTTCGGTGAGAACCTCGGGGCCGGCGGCGCGGTGGGCGCCGTCATGCTGCTGACAGCTATCGCGTTCCTGATCCCGACCACCAACTCAGTGCCCACGCGGAACGCAGCACCGCGCACCTAAAACAGGCCGCCCACGGATCAAGCCGGCCTCGCGGTACCCGCTCCAACATCAGCACGGCGCCCCTAGAACAGGCCACCCACGAATCAAGCCGGCCTCCGAAATTACCGAGATGATGAATCGGTCTAGAGAAACGCGACCCAGCCCGCCTAGGCCAGGCCACCCACCGTTCGAGCCGGGCACGCGGACCCCGCTACAACGGCCAAGCCGGGCTCGCGCCACCCGCTACACTGCGATCCGGCGCGAGACCGCCCGGCTGAAGCAGCAGTTCGGCACGACGCTCGAGTGCTTGCCGGGCCCACCAGCCACGAGCACCAGCACATCGTCGGGTGACGGCACGCGGGGCGGACGGGCATCGTCATCGCGGAGCGCCATCATCCAGGCCGGCCAGTCTTGCGCGCCCCACATGCCGCCCAGCTTGAGGGTCCCGAGCGGCAGCCGCGCGTGCTCGTAAATGAAGCGCTGCACGTCGGCCCGCGTCAGCCCGTCACCGGCGATGGTCTGGGCGTGCTCGGGCCCCAGCACGATCAGGAGCTGGCTCTGCGCGAGGTACCACCCCACGTTGGAGCCGAGCGTGACGGCGGTGTGGGCCATCGTGGTGAGGATGCCAGAGGCAGTGGTGGACACGTGATCGTTGACGTTGTGCGGCGCCTCGCCGCCGAAGACCGTTACCGTGTCGCCCTCGACGAGCGGTCCCCACGGCGAGGCCGCCTCGTTCTCGGCGATGCAGTAGGAGAACTTCGCCGGGCTGCCCTGGGTGGCCATGTCGTGGCGGCCGGGCCAGCCGCCGCCCACGTTCATGAGAATCAGACGCAGGGCCCGGCCGATGGTGGCGTTCGCGCGGAAGCCGGGACCGAAGCAGCCACTGCCCCCGTTGAGGCCGATCTCACGCCCGTAGCCGCCGTTGACGACGACGAGCGGCGCCACCGGATGGGTGGTGGCCTGCACGCCGTAGAGATTGAACTCCGGGTCGAGCATGGCCTCGACCGCGGCCACGACGACGGGGAAGTACTCGGGTCGGCAGCCGGCCATCACTGCGTTGACACCGAGGGTCTCCAGGCGCGTCTCGCGCCAGAGGGGGGGCATGGGTCCCAGCGAGCGGGCCGGATCGGCCCCGGCCAGCATCACCCGCACGCGTTCCTCGGTGGGCGGCACGATGGGGAGGCCGTCGCACCATCCGCGCTCGACGAATGCTTCGAGCAGCGCGTCCGGAGAGTCGTCGACGTCGAGGAAGCGCGCGGGCTCTGGCATCAGGGCGGGAGCAGGCTGGCCAGCAGCTCGAGGGCCTGGTGGGCTCGGCGGGTGATCCCCTCGGGGCGCTCGCCGCCCAGCGGATGCTCGATGACCAGCAGGGGCAGGCCGGCGACCCCGCGCGCGGCGAGCTGGCGTACGGCCATTCCTTGGAACGCCGTGGTCGCAATGAGGGCCGAGGGCGTGCCGGCCTTGGCCAACTCAAGGGCGTCGTGGAGACTCCACGACGTGCAGGAGCCTCAGTCGGCGGAACCGGCGAAGACGACGTCGCACGTCTTGGCCAGCTCGGCGATCAGCTCGGCCGGGGCCGGCGTGGAACAGTTGGCCTTCTTTCTGTGCACCACCGTGCCGACGCCGTAGCGATCGCTCAGCAGCCGCCCGAGCTCTGTCACCAGACGGTCGAAGTTGGGCTTCGTGTTGTCGAGAAACCCGACGGTGCGACCGGCCAGCTCTCGGGGCAGCGCCGGCACCGTGAGGGTTTCGTTCGACTCGGCGCTCACCGGGCTCAGGATACGGATCAAGGGCATTCGTCACCTCCTTTGTAGCGTGGGCCGCGAGCCCGGCTCGGCCCGTGGGTGGCCTGAGCGAGGTGCGGAGGGCTTCCTTTGTAGCGAGAGCCGCGAGCCCGGCTCGGCCCGTGGGTGGCCTGGCCTAGGCGGGCTGGGTCGCGTTTCTCTAGACCGATTCATCATCTCGGCACTTTCGGCGTCATTCGCGAAATTGTACTTCATCGCGTGCCGCCCCGCGGGATGCCTCTCGATCGGGTCAGCAGACGCCCAAGGGTGTCGTGCAGCTCGGAGACGATCGAGCGCTTGACGCGGACGGTGATCGACTCCACCGGCTCGGTGCTGCCCACGCGGTGGATCACCAGCGTGCCGGTGAACTCGTCGGCGCGCTCATCGGTGGCGGTCAGACCGCGCAGGGTGAGAACTTCCCACACGTCGCTCATGGGCGTATGTTACCCCACGGCCATGACCGTCCTGGCCCTGGACGTCGGCACCTCGTCGGCGCGCGCCGCCCTCTACGACGACGCCGGGCGGGCCCTTCCCGGGCGATTTCATCGCGTGCCCTACCGGCCGACAGTCACGCCCGACGGCGGCGTGGAGCACGATCCCGAGCGGCTGCTCGAGGCGGTGACGACGTGCCTCGACGCGGTGCTGGCGGGGCCGCGGCCGCCCGCCGTCGACGGCGTCGGCGTGGCCACCTTCTGGCACGGCTTGCTCGGCTTCGACGCCGGCGGGCGTGCTCTGACGCCGCTCTACATGTGGGCCGACACCCGGAGCGCCGGCGACGCCGCCGTGCTGCGCGAAGCGCTCGACGAGCCGGCGCTGCACGCCCGCACCGGATGCCATCTGCACGCCTCGTACTGGCCGGCCAAGCTCCGCTGGCTGGCCCGCGAGCGACCCGCCGAGGCGGCGCGCGCCGCTCGCTGGGGCTCATTCGGCGAGTACCTCGAGCTCGCGCTGTTCGGCGAGGCGGCGACCAGTCTGTCGATGGCCTCGGGCACCGGGCTCCTGGATCAGGACGCGCTGACCTGGAACACCGTGGCTTTGGCCGCCGCGGAGCTGGACGCCCGTCGGCTGTTCCCGCTGTCCGACCGGCGTGCCGAGCGGCGCGGTCTCCGCCCGGCCTGGACCCGCCGCTGGCCGGCTCTGCGCGGCGCCGCGTGGTTTCCCGCCGTGGGCGATGGCGCCGCCGGCAGCGTGGGCTCGGGTTGCACCGATCCGTCGAGAGTGGCGTTGAATCTCGGGACCTCGGCCGCCCTGCGGGTGGCCACGACGCAGCCGGGCCCGCCTCCCCGCGGGCTCTGGCGTTACTGCGTCGATGGGCGCCTGGCCGTGATCGGCGGCTCGCTCTCCGAAGGCGGCAATGTGTACGCGTGGTGCCGGGACGTGCTCCGGCTTCCCGCCGACGCCGAGATCGAGGGCGCATTGGGACAGGGACCGCCCGACGGCCACGGCCTCACCGTTCTGCCTTTCCTCGCCGGTGAGCGGGCGCCGGGCTGGCGCGGCGATCGGCGGGGCGCGGTCACCGGGCTGAGCCTCGAGACGACGGCGCTGCACATTCTGCGCGCCGCACTGGAGGCCGTGGCGCTCCGCCTGGCTCTCGTCTACGATCTCCTGCGACCGCTGGCCGCTCCCGACCACGCCATCGTCGCATCGGGCGGGGCGCTGGCCCAGTCGCGCGCCTGGGCGCAGACGATCGCCGACGCCCTCGGCCACTCCGTCGCGCTGTGCCAGGAGGAGGAAGCGACGAGCCGGGGCGCTGCCCTGCTCGCGCTCGACGCGCTGGGCCGGCTCCCCGACCTCGCCGCCACGCCGGCGCCGCTCGCGGCGACCTTCCGCCCCGACGCCGTGCGCCAGGCCCGGCTCCGCCAGGCTCTCGAGCGCCAGCGCCGGTTGGACGCCGCGCTGCACTGAGGCGCCCCGTCGAGACTCGAGCGCGGGGCGGAGAACGGGCAGGAGTATCATGGGCTCATGGAGATCACCCCGGAGCTCGTGGTCCTTCCCGACCCGGGGACGCTCGCCGAAGCTGCTGCTGATGTCATTCTCGAAACCGCCCAGGCCATCGTGGCCGAGAGGCCGCGCTTCACGATCGCACTGGCCGGCGGCGCCACGCCGCGTGCGACGTATGCGCGGCTGGCTGCACCGCCGCGCAGCGACGCGATGCCGTGGTCGCGCACCTTCGTGTTCTTCGGCGACGAGCGGTGCGTGCCGGCCGACCATCCCGACTCCAACCTGCGCATGGCCCGCGAGACCTTGCTGGGCAAGGTCCCCATCCCGCCAGCTCAGGTCTTCGGGATGCCCGGCGACACCGACGAGCCGGACGCGGCGGCCGCCGCCTACGCTCGCACCCTGGCCGAGGTCTTCGGGACGCGCCGGGGTGAGATGCCGCGCTTCGACCTGATCCTGCTCGGCATGGGCATCGATGGTCACACGGCCTCGCTCTTCCCCGGCTCTCCCGTCGTCAAGGAGATCTTCCGCCCGGTGGCCGCCGTGCACGCCGCGGCCGCCGCGATCCCCCAGCGCATCACGCTGACGCTGCCCGTGCTCAATGCCGCCGCGCTCGTCGTCTTCCTGGTGTCGGGCCGGGAGAAGGCGAAGGTGATCAAGGCCGTGCTGGGCGACAACGTCCTGCTGCCGGCCGGCCTGGTGCGGCCCGAGCGCGGCCGGCTCGTGTGGATGCTGGACCGCGCCGCCGCCGGGCTGCTCAAGCCCTAGCGCATGCGCATCGTCATCGCCGGCGATCATCACGGCGTGGCCTACAAGGCCGAGCTGGTCCGCGTCCTGACCGGCGACGGGCACAAGGTCGTCGATCTGGGCCCGGCCTCCACCGATCCCACCGACTACCCGGATGCCGCGCGGGCGGTGGGGCTCGCCGTCCGCGATGGCGCGGCCGACCTCGGCGTGCTCATCTGCGGCAGCGGCGCCGGCGTGGCCATCGCGGCCAACAAGATCCACGGCGTGCGGGCCGCGCTCTGCCATGATCTCTTCACCGCCCGTCAGGCCCGCGAGGACGACGACGCCAACGTGATCTGTATCGGGGCCCGGGTCGTGAGCCTCGACGAGGCCATCGAGCTGACGCGGACGTTCGTGGCGGCGCGCTTCTCGGGAGCCGAGCGTCATGTCCGGCGGCTCGGCAAGGTGCTGGCCCTGGAGAGCGAGATGGCGGTGGGGGGAGCGGCGGCGGCGCCGTCGTGGCCGGACGATCCGCTGTTCGCCGCGGCGCTGGCCACGCTCGAGCGGCGGGCCGCCGGCGCGCGGATCTGGAAGAAGGATGCTGGGCTGTGGACCGGGAGCGAGGCCGGGCAGGCGTCGATCGTCAACCGTCTCGGCTGGCTGGAAGCCCCCGACACGATGCGAGCTCATCTGCCCGAGCTGACCGCCCTCGCCGCCGCCGCGCGAGCCGAGGGGCTCACCGACGTCGTGCTGCTGGGCATGGGTGGTTCGAGCCTGGCCGCCGACGTGCTGGCGTCGATCTTCCCGCCGGCGCCGGGCGCGCTCGCGCTCACCGTCCTCGACACCACGGATCCCGGCGCCATCCGGAGCACTCTGGCGCGACTCAAGCTGCCACGCACGCTGTTCATCGTCTCCTCGAAGTCCGGGACGACGGTGGAGATGCTGGCCCTCTACCGCTTCTTCCGGGCCGAGCTGGAGGCCCGGGTCGCGACCCTGGGGTCCCATTTCATCGCCATCACCGACCCGGGCTCGCCGCTCGCGCGCCTGGCCGCCGAGGGCGGGTTCCGCCGCACCTTCCTGAACCCGCCCGACATCGGCGGTCGTTTTTCGGCGCTTTCGCTCTTCGGGCTGGTCCCGGGTGCCCTGCTGGGCGCTCCCCTCGATCGCCTCCTTGACCGCGCGGCCGGGATGGCGGCCGCGTGTGGGGCGACAGTGCCGGCTGCCGAGAATCCCGGCCTCCGGCTGGGCGCGGCCCTCGGAGGCTTCGCCGCCGTCGGGCGGGACAAGATCACCCTTCTGCTCTCGGAGCCGCTGCGCGCCTTCGGCGCCTGGCTGGAACAGCTCGTGACCGAGTCCACCGGCAAGGCCGGACGGGGGCTTGTGGTCGTCAACGACGAGCCGCCCGGGGCCCCCGAGGTCTACGGCGCCGATCGGCTCTTCGTCGCGGTCACCCTCGGCGCCGACCCGGCGCTGCAGCGCGCGCTGGCGCCTCTCGGCGCGGCCGGCCATCCCATCGTCCGGCTGCGGCTGGCCGATCGTCTGGACCTCGGGGCCGAGTTCTTCCGGTGGGAGCTGGCGACGGCCGCGGCTGGCGCGCTCCTCGAGGTGAATCCGTTCGACGAGCCCGACGTGGCCCGGGCCAAGGACGCCACGCAGGCCGCGCTGGCCGCCTTCAAAGAGCGCGGCCGACTGCCCGAGTGGCCGGCCGACGACGTCGAGGACCTGGCTCGCGTCCTCCGGCAGGCGCGGCCGGGAGATTATGTGGCGCTCCTGGCCTATCTCACGCCCGCGCCGGCCACGACCGCAGCGCTCGGCCGCCTGCGCCTGCTCGTGCGCGATCGTCTGCGCCTGGCCACGGCGGTGGGCTACGGCCCGCGCTATCTGCACTCGACCGGCCAGCTCCACAAGGGGGGCCCGCCCACGCCCATCCTGGTCATCCTGGCCTCCGACGACGCCGACGATCTGCCCATCCCCGGTGAGCGCTACGGATTCGCGACGCTCAAGCTGGCCCAAGCGCTCGGCGACCTGGCCACGCTGCGTGCGGTCCAGCGGCGGGCGCTCTGGTTGCCGGTGCGCGGCGAGCCCGTGGAGGCCATCGATCGTCTGACCGCCACGCTGGCGCAGAACCTCGGCTGATCGTGGAGATCGGGTTCGTCGGCCTGGGCCGCATGGGCGGCAATATGGTGATCCGCCTGGTGCGGGGCGGTCACCGCGTGGTGGGCTACGACCCGGCGCCCGCGGCGCGCCAGTCGGTGACGGCGGCCGGCGGCGCCGCGGTGGACTCGCTCAAGGCGCTGGCCACGGCCCTGGCGGCTCCGCGCACGGTGTGGGTGATGGTGCCCGCTGGCGAGCCGACCGAGGCCGTCATCCGGGAGCTGGGCGGCACGTTACAGGCGGGCGACATCATCGTCGACGGCGGCAACACCCACTACAAGGACGACGTCCGGCGGGCGCGAGAGCTCGGCGCCCGCGGGCTCGCCTTCGCAGACGCCGGCGTGAGCGGCGGCATCTGGGGCCTCGAGCACGGCTACTGCCTCATGGTGGGCGGTGACCGCGCGGCCGTCGACCGCCTGGCACCCGTCTTCGCCACGCTGGCGCCGCCCGGCGGCTGGCGCCACGTAGGCGCCGTCGGCAGCGGTCACTACGTGAAGATGATCCACAACGGGATCGAGTACGGCATGATGCAGGCGTACGCGGAGGGGTTCGAGCTGATGTCGGCGTCGGACTACGCGCTGGATCTCGCCGCCGTCGCCCGGCTCTGGAACCAGGGCAGCGTCGTGCGCTCCTGGCTCCTGGAGCTGACCGCCGACGCGCTGGCCGCCGACCCGGCCCTGGCCGGCGTCCGGCCCTGGGTGGAAGACTCCGGCGAGGGCCGCTGGACGGTCGAGGACGCCGTGGACAAGGCCGTGCCCGCCCCGGCCATCACCGCCGCCCTCTTCGCCCGCTTCGGCTCGCGGCGGGAGAACTCCTTCGCCCACCGCCTGCTCGCCGCGCTCCGCCACGCCTTCGGGGGTCATGTCATCCGCCGATGAGCCGGTCACGCTGATCATCTTCGGCGCGTCGGGGGATCTCACCCGACGCAAGCTGATGCCCGCGCTCTTCGCGCTCTACGCGGCACGGACGCTGCCCGAGCCGTTCGCCATCGTGGCCGCGGCCCGCACCGAGATGAGCGATGACGAGTTCCGCCGGCGGATGCTGGAGGCTGTCACCGAGTTCGGCCGGGTCAAGCCTCCCTCGGATGCCGTGTGGGAGCGCTTCGCGCGGGCCCTGCACTACCTGCCCGGCGATCCCAAGGATCCCGCGCTGTATGCGCGACTCAAGGACCTGCTCGGCGAGATCGAACGGGGACGCCGGGGACCGGAGAACCGGCTCTTCTACTGCGCCACCCCGCCCAGCCTCTATGACGACATCGTCGAGCATCTGGGCACGGCCAGCCTGAGCCGCAACCGCAACGGCTGGACCCGGATCGTCATCGAGAAGCCCTTCGGCCAGGACCTGGCCACGGCACGCGCCCTCAACCGGCAACTGGCGAAGTTCTTCCGCGAGGAGCAGATCTACCGGATCGATCACTACCTGGGTAAGGAGACGGTGCAGAACCTGCTCGTGTTCCGCTTCGCCAACGGCATCTTCGAGCCGCTGTGGAACCGCAACCACGTGGCCCACGTGCAGATCACCGTCGCCGAGTCGCTCGGCGTGGAGAACCGAGGTGCCTACTACGAAGAGGCGGGGGCGCTGCGCGACATGATGCAGAACCACCTGTTGCAGCTGCTCTGCCTCATCGCCATGGAGGCGCCGGTCACCTTCGACGCCGCGCCGGTGCACGACGAGAAGAGCAAGGTGCTACAGGCCATCCGGCCCCTGGAGCCGGCGCGGATCGACGAGGCGGCGCTCCGGGGGCAGTACGGGCCGGGCTTCGTGCAGGGTCGCCACGTCGTCGGCTATCGGGAGGAAAAGAGCGTGGGCCGGGAGTCGGAGACCGAGACCTATGCCGCGCTGAAACTCTTCGTCGACAACTGGCGGTGGGCGGGGGTGCCGTTCTACCTCCGCACGGGCAAGCACCTGGCCCGGCGGGTGAGCGAGATCATCATTCAGTTCCGCCGAACGCCCCATCTGATCTTCCGGCGGCATCCGGAAGGGGCCAGCCCGAACCTGCTGGTCATCCGCATCCAGCCCGACGAGGGCATCGCGCTCACCGTCGCCGTCAAGGTGCCCGGACCCGATCTGAAGCTGGCCCAGGTCACGCTCGACTTCCGCTACGGCGAAGTCTTCGGCGGCCAGCCTCCGGAGGCGTACGAGCGGCTCCTGCTCGACGCGATCCACGGCGACACCACGCTCTACGCGCGTGGTGACTGGGTCGAGCAGGCGTGGGCGATCCTGGAGCCGGTGCTCACCGCCTGGCGGCAAACACCGGCGGCGCCGGCCGTCTACGAGGCCGGCTCCTGGGGCCCCACCCAGGCAGACAGCTTCATCACCGGATGGGACGGCTGGGCCTGGCGTAATCCGTGAGCGGTCGGAGTCGCTACTTCTGCGACGCCTGCACCGCGCGGCTGGCCGTCAGCTCCACGTAGGTGAAGAACCACTCCTCCCACAGGCGGACCTGCAGGGAGTTGTTGGCCTTCTCGTAGACCTGCGTGAAGCCGTGCTTACCGGCCGCGTTGTTGCTCACGTTCCGCCAGCCATTCGCCTCGAGGGTCGTCCGCATCGCCACGGCCAGGCTGTTGATCTCGATCCGGCCCCGATAGAGCACGCGCGCCGCCTTGACCGACGGCGACTCGATGATCGTCGTGCGGTCTTCGAGGTGACTCAGCCCGCGCGGGACAGGAATGTCCTCGAACTCGCTGCGGACGACGCGGGACGAGGTGGCGCACGCTGCCGCCAGGAGGCCGACGAGGACGACGGTGAGGAAATGTTGGTATTTCACGCGGAGAGCCTAGCAGGCGGTGGCCTGCCCGACCAAGAGAAAAAATCAGGTCAGACGGATCAAGCGGGCGAAGTCGGCTTCCACGACCCCGGCCACCTCGCGGACCTGGGCGGGCGAGAGCTCCTCGTCGAGAATCAGGACGACGATGGCCCGGCCGCGCTTGGTCTTGCGGCCCACGTGCATGGAGGCGATGTTCACCCCGAGGCCGCCCAGCGTGGTGCCGATGCGGCCGACCATGCCGGGGCGGTCCTCGTAGGACAGCACGAGGATGTAGCCCTCGGGGGTGAACTCGATGTTGAGGTCGCGCAGGCGCACGATTCGCGGCTGGCCGTCGAACACGGTGCCGGCAATGATCTTGCGCCCTTCGGCCGTCCGGGTGGTCACGGTGAGCAGGCTGCCATAGCCGTGGGTCTCGTCCTCGCGGAGGATCCGCACCTCCACGCCCCGCTCGCGAGCCACCAGGTGGGCGTTGACGAGATTGACGGGCCCGGCCATCACCGGACCGAGCAGCCCGGCCAGAACGGCCCGGGCGATCAGCTCGGGATCGGACTGGGCAACCTGCCCCGCTACCGCGACCTCCACGCTGGCCAGGTGCTCGGGATCGAGCTGGACGCAGAAGCGTCCCAGGCGCTCGGCCAGCGCGACGAAGGGCCGCAGGTCGGCCAGCGTGGCCGGATCGCCCACCGGGATGTTGACGGCGTGCTCGATGAGTCCTCCGTCCCGGAAGGCCACGATCTGGCGCGCCACGTCCACCGCCACGTTGACCTGGGCCTCGCTGGAGTTGGCGCCGAGGTGGGGCGTCGCCACCACCCGGGGGTGCGCGATGAGGCGGCGCAGGAGATCACTCGTGGGCGGCTCCTCGCTCCAGACGTCGATGGCGGCGCCGGCCACGTGCCCGGCCTCCAGCGCGGCGAGCAGGTCGCCCTCGTGGATGATGCCACCGCGGGCGCAGTTGACGAGCCGCACGCCGCGCTTCATCAGGCCCAGCTCGCGGGCGGTGACCATGCCGGTGGTCTCCTCGGTGAGCGGCACGTGGAAGGTGATGACGTCGGCCTCGCGCAGCACCGCCGCGAAATCGGTGAGCCGGCCGCCCAGATCGCGGGCGCGGCTCTCCGGGATGTAGGGATCATGGACGAGGAGCGTCGTCTCGAACGCGCGAAGCCGAGCGGCGACGCGCGAGCCGACCTTGCCGAGCCCCACCACGCCGACCGTCTTGCGATACAGCTCGGCGCCGTAGATCGACCGATCCCACCTGAGGCTCTTGAGGCCGGCGTGGGCATCGGGGATCCGCCGGACCAGGGCCAGCAGCATGCCGATCGTGTGCTCGGCCGCCGACACCACGTTGCCGTAGGGGGCGTTCACCA
This sequence comes from Candidatus Rokuibacteriota bacterium, assembly GCA_050731755.1. Classification (GTDB taxonomy): domain Bacteria; phylum Methylomirabilota; class Methylomirabilia; order Rokubacteriales; family CSP1-6; genus JBOHPP01. The sequence continues at coordinate 20,306 of JBOHPP010000016.1, forward strand.
CCACAATGCCGCGACGCGAGCAGGCCTCGACGTCGATGTTGTCGATGCCGACACCGGCTCGGCCCACGATCCGCAGGCGGGGGGCGCGCCCCACCAGCTCGGCGGTCACGGCCGTGCCCGAACGCGTAATCAAGACATCGCAGCCGGCCAGCGCGGCATGAAGCGTGTCCGGCGTGGGTCGGTGGAGCTCCTGCAGGTCGAAGCCGCGCTCACGCAGGTAGGCGAGCCCCTCCGCGGCGACGGCGTCGATCACGAGCACTCGCATTTTATTGGAGCGGGGGCCGCGAGGCCGGCTTGGACCGAGGGAGTGCGAAGCCGCAGCGCGCCCGGCGCGGGAGGCGAGCCTGCGTGAGTCGGCCTGTTCGAGGCGCGTAGGGCTCCGTGAATCTAAACCGATTTATCATCTCGAATAACTCAAGCCCCCCTGGTCGAGGTGCTTGCTGGGTGCGTCCGTCTAAACCGATTGTTCATGTCGGGGCGGCCTTCTAGCCCTGGATGGAGTAGCCGCCGTCCACGGGGATGGCGGCCCCAGTGACGAAGTCCGAGGCGGGACCGGCCAGGAAGACGGCGACGCCGGAGAGGTCATCGATGGCCCCCCACCGCCCGGCCGGCGTCCGGCGGAGCACGGACTCGTGGAGCCCCGGCACCTCCTGCCGGGCCCGTCGGGTGAGATCGGTGTCGATCCAGCCGGGCAGGACGGCGTTGACCTGGATGTTGTCGCGGGCCCACGCCGTGGCCAGCGACTTCGTGAGCTGTACAAGGCCGCCCTTGCTCGCGCCATAGGCGGGCGCGAAGGAGGCGCCGAAGATCGACATCATCGAGCCGATGTTGATGATCTTGCCGCTGCCCGCCGCCTTCATCACGGGGTGGACCGCGCGGGCGCAGAGGAAGGCCGAGGTCAGGTTGGTGTCGATCACCCGCTGCCAGTCGGTGAGGGCCAGGTCGTGGGCGGGCTTGCGGATGTTCGTGCCGGCGTTGTTCACCAGGACGTCGATCCGCCCCCAGCGCTCCGTGGTCTGCCGTACCAGGGCACCCACCGAGGCCTCGTCCGTGACGTCGACCGTCACCGCGGCGGCCTCCGGCCCGAGCCGCTTCAGTTCGGCGACAGCCGCTCGGGATTTCTCCTGATTCCGTGCGGCCACGACGACTCGTGCGCCCGCCGCGGCCAGCCCTCGGGCCATGCCCAGCCCGATTCCCCCGTTGCCTCCCGTGACGATGGCGACCCTATCTTTGAGATCGAACACGTATCACCCTCGAGATGTAGGACTTACACCTGTTCATGCGGCGTTGAAGTTTTTCTAACCGTCCTCGCCGCCCACCCACGTTGTTTCGCGGAGTTTCGCGGCCCCGATTGTGGCACACCGACTGCACTCCCTGCTCGCAGTCGTGAAGCGGCCGATTCCACACGAGAGCGATCATGTCTGGGGTGTGGTCCTCGCCGGCAGCCTCAATGGCCATCGAGGCGGACGGCGGGTGCACAGCCCGGACGTCTCCCGCCAGGCCCTCTTCGGTCAGGCCCTGGAGCGGGCGGCCCGGCTGATCCCCGCCGAGCGGCTCGTCGCCGTGCTCTCGCGCGAGCAGGCTCACGTCTCCGACGCGGGTCTGGCCGAGCGGGCCGGTGTGCATCAGGTCATCCAGCCGGCGTGGCGCGGCAGTGCTGCCGAGACCTTCCTGCCGGTGCTGAAGATCGCCGCGGCCGACCCCGAGGCTGTCGTGGCGGTCTTCCCCGGGAGCCAGCTGGTGGACGGCGAGGCGCGGTTCGTGAGCTACGTGGCCAGAGCGGTGAGCGCGGTGATCGCGCGCCCCGAGCTGCCGATCGTCCTGGGCGCCTCGCCTCCCGGACCCGCCACCGGATGCTCGTGGATCGAGCCGGGTTCGTCCATCGAGGGGCTCGAGGCGTACGCCGTCCGAGCCGTGCGGCGTTTCGTGCTGCGGCCGTCGCCGGCGGAGGCCATGGCGCTCTGGGATGGCGACGGCCTCGTCCACACCGGCGTTCTCATCGCCAAGGCCCGGACGCTCATCGCGCTGGGGGCGCGTCACCTGCCCGATGTTCTCGAGACGTTCGAGCCGCTCGGCGTCGCCTTCGGCACGCCGGAAGAGGCGCTGCTCTGCGAAGCGGTCTACGAGCAGATGCCGTACGCCGCGCTGGCCCACGCGCTCTTCGGGCACTCGGCCGAGGCCGCCGTGCTGCCCGTGGCCCACGTGCGGATGTGGGTCGACGCAGCGGCGCCGGTCCACGCGCTCGCCTCCTGACGCGACCGAGGTCCCGGTGGCGCTGCCGCTCAGCCCGCGCTTGGCTGAGTCGTTCGGGGCCCTGCGATCCCCGCCCCCGCGCCTGGACGCTTCCCGGCCCCGCCGTACGCGTCCACCGTGGCCGACCTTCTCTCGCTGGCCGTCGAAGGGCGTCCAGCCATCGCCTACTGGGTGGCCGGGTCGTCGTACGGCGGGTGGAGCAGTCGCTCTTCATCCTCCGGGCCGCGCTCGAGCGCCTGGGGTGGGCCGAGCCCGATGCGGCGGCCGCGTTGTGGAGCGCCCTGATCGGCCTGATCATCACCCACCACGCGGGCGACGGTGCCGATCGGGAGTAAGTCAAACAGCGGGAAGCGTCAGGCAGACCTCGGTGCCGCCCTCAGGCGGCGTGAAGAACTCGAGCGCCCCGCCGTGCAGGCGAGCGATGCGTTCGACAGTGGTGAGTCCCACGGCCGGACGTCCGCTGGATGATGAGAACGTCAGCCGGATCAGCACGCGAGGGTTCGTCGTCCGCAGCCCCTTGCCCCAATCCCGGACGACGAGCGCGATCCGGCCGGAGCCGACGGCGCGAAAGCTCACGTGGGGCGGCCGCCGGTCCGACCCGGCCGCCGCCGTCGCAGCCAGCGCGTTCCGTACCAGGTGGGTCACGGCCAGCGCCACGAGGCGCCGGTCGCCATGAAGCTTCGGCCATGCGCTCTCAGCGACGGTCGCCGGCCCAAGATTCTGCTCCTCGAGGGTCTGACGCACCAGATCGCCGAGGTCGATGGCGATCCGCTCGCCGCATTCGAGGGCCACGATGGCGAACGCCGCCGTCAGCATGGCGGTGAGGCGGCCCAGCTCCTGCTGGACGGCGTCGAGGCTCGAGTGCGCAGTCGGGTCCGCCGACGCCAACCGCTTGAGGACCTCGAGATGCATCGTGGCGGCGTTCAGCGGCCCCCGGAGATCGTGCAGGAGCCGCTCGATGTCTCCCGGCAGGGAGCTCATCAAGTGATGCGAGCCGACTTCACCGCCTGGATACCGTACTTGGCCAGCTTGTTGTAAAGCGTCTTGAGGCTGATGCCAAGGAGCGCTGCCGCCCGCCGCTTGTCCTGGTTCGTCTCCTGCAGCGCTCTCAAAATCAGTTCGCGCTCCATCTCCCGAATGGGGACGATCGAGCCCGCCGGACTCGGGCGCGCCGGCTCCGTGCTGCGAAGCACGTTGTCGGGAAGGTGCTCGGTGCCGATGAGACCCGTCCCGCCCAGGACCACCGCGCGCTGGATGACGTTGCGGAGCTCCCGCACGTTGCCCGGCCATCCGTACCGATCCAGGGCTTTCTCGGCGTCGGGCGTGAGGCCCCGGACCTGACGATTGTCCTGCCGGTTGAACTCGTCGACGAAGGAGCGCATCAGCAGCGGGATGTCCTCCTTGCGCTCGCGCAGCGCCGGCAACCGGATCTGAAAGACGTTGAGCCGGTAGAAGAGATCCTCCCGCAGCTGGCCGGCCGCCATGGCCTCGGTCGGCACGCGGTTGGTCGCCGCGATGACCCGCACGTCGACCTGGATCTCGGCCTTGCCGCCCACCCGGCGGAAGCTGTTCTCTTGGAGGACGCGCAGCAGCTTGGCCTGGGTGGAGTTGTCCATCTCGGCGATCTCGTCCAGGAAGAGCGTGCCGGTGTCGGCCAGTTCGAAGCAGCCGAGCCGGCGCTCCGTCGCCCCCGTGAAGGCCCCCCGCTCGTGGCCAAACAGCTCGCTCTCGATGAGCGTCTCGGGGATGGCCGCGCAGTTGATGGCGACGAAGGGCTTGTTGCGCCGGTTCGAAAGATCGTGGACGGTCCGGGCCACCAGCTCCTTGCCGGTGCCGCTGTCACCAAACACCAGCACGGGGGCCGTGCTGGTGGCGGCCAGCTCGATCCACCGATAGACCTCCTGCATGCCTTTGGACTGCCCGACCAGCTGACCGAAGCTCCCCTTCTGGCGCAGCTGGTGGCGCAGGAAGTTCACCTCGCGCGACAGCGACTCCTGCTCGATGGACTTCTCGAGCAGCACCTGCAGCCGGGTGGCGTCGACGGGCTTGGTGAGGTAGTCGAACGCCCCGTGCCGCATGGCCTCCACGGCGCTCTCCACCGTGCCGTGGCCGGTGACCATGAGCACGATGGGCGGCCGGCCCGTCTCCTTCAGCTTCTGGAGCAGGGTGAGCCCGTCCATCTCCGGGAGCACGAGGTCGGTGAGGACGACGGCCGGGTGCTGGGTCTCCACGAGGCTGAGGGCTTCCTCCCCGGAAGCCGCCGTCTCCACCTCGTAGCCCCACTGCCCGACCAGCCGGGCCAGACCTTCGCGCTCGGCCGGCTCGTCGTCGACGACGAGAACCTTGCCGGTCTTCGTGTGATCGCGTCGCGTAGGACTCACGCTTTCCTCGAGTGAGCGACGGGGCGGCCCAGGCCGGCCGCGGGCACGGGGGCCACCCCGCCACCCCGTGCCCGATGAGGCGCGAACTGCTGACGCGCCTTACCGTCTCTGGACCTGGAGGTTGTTCACGACGGCCTTGACGCCCTTGGCCTGCCAGGCGAGCTGCTCAGCCTTCGTCTTCTGCTCCGGGGTCTCCACGGTGCCGTTAAGGTAAACAGTGCCGTTGTTGGTGTCAACGTCTACGCGCGTCAAGTTCGAGACCTTGTCGGCCACCAACTTGGACTTCACCGCCGCCGTGATGGTGGCGTCGTCCATCGTCTGCCCGGTCGACTTGCCGGTCATCGCGCGGCACCCGCTGAGCACCGACAGCAGCGCCAACATCACGGCCAGAGTCTTGACCATCCGTCCCATGGCGTTCTTCCTCTCCTTCGCCCCCTGCTGAATTCTGTGGTCCAGGCCGCGCGGCGCCCGATCAGGCCGCGCGCCGGGTGTCCTCGAGTCGCGCCTGGCACGCCACGCAGCGCGTGGCGAAGGGCAGCACCTTGAGCCGCGCCGCGGCGATGGCCTCCCCGCACTCACGGCAGATGCCGTAGCGCCCGGCGTCCATCGCCTCCAGCGCGCGATTGACTTCGGCCAACTCGCGGGCGCGGCGATCCACCACCGCGGCCGCGATCTCATGGTCATGCGTCAGCGACGCGCTGCCGTACGGATCCTTGAGCAACTCCCGGCCGTGATCGGTCTTCCGGCTGGAGCCCACGCTCGACTGGATCGCGTTGTTCAGGGCCCTGCGCTTCCGCTCCAGGTCCAGTCTCACCGTGCGCATCGCGCCCTCCTCCTCATTCTGGTCGGGCTGTTCGGTGGAGAGGCAGATGGCGTGCCAATGGTGGGGCAGCGGCGGAGTAGCGCGATTTTCGGCACTTCTGGGGGCAGCACCGAGCGACCGGCCGGGACCTCGAGCTCGAGTGGCGCAAGTCCTACATCCAAATTATGGAAGAACTTTCAACACTGTGCAGTTGGTCGGTCCCAAATACGCGTCGCACCGTCCTGGCACGTCCTCTGCACCCCCAGCGACCGAACGACTTCAATAAGGGGAGACGAGCCATGACACGCGCGCATGCCCTGAGGAGCCCCCGGCCCGCGCCGCGCTCGCGCGGCCTGTTCAAGCCCGACCGCCCGCGGGCCATCGACCGCTACATCGACTACTTCGGTGGCGGCGCCGGCCACCCCGACCCCTGCGGAGAGGCGCTGTTGGACTGTCTCGGGACGGAGGCCGACACCGACGCCCTGAATCCCGCTCGCGGGCTGGCGTCCAACGGGTAAAGCGCGTCAAGGAGGCATCGAATGAAACCCACCCGACTGGGCGCAGTCCTGGGCATCGCACTGC
>JBOHPP010000017.1:0-12528 GCA_050731755.1 Candidatus Rokuibacteriota bacterium
GGTCTCCAAGGCAGAGGAACAGCAGATCGAGCGGCTTCGTAAGGCGCTCGGCATCCCGACGAAGTCGGGACTGATCCGGCGGGCCCTGCAAGCTCTCGAAGAGCGGGCGGAGAAGGAACGCCTTCGGGGTGAGATCGAGGAATCCGTACGGCGCTGCGCGGCGGCTGATCGGGAGGAGAACCGGACGCTATTCCCAGCCGGCGTCGCCCGCCGCGCCCACTGAACCCTTACATGGAGATCAGGCGTGGCTACATCTATGTCGTGGACTTCAATCCGCGCATTCGAACCAAACCGGGGAAGTTCCGGCCGGCCGTGGCGCTTCAATCCGACCTCGTGAACCAAGCCGGCTATCCGTCCAGCGTCGTGGTCCCGGCGAGAGCGGCCTCACCCGGGACTGCGACTTCCTCGTCGGACAGCTGATCGCAGTGGCCAACGAGTCCTTCCGGCGGGACATCGGCATCCTGCCCGCCGCTTTGATGAACGAACTCGAGCGACGGGTTCGCATCATTCTCGACCTCTGACGTTCCTCAGGGCCTTGGGTCCCTGCCCGCCCGTGGATGGGAGGGCCGCCGCAGCTGCGGTGGCCCTCTTCGCTGTCGCGTCAGGCCTTATCCAGCCAGACCGAGTGCATGTTGATGAGGCCGGCCGGGATCATCTGGAAGTTCTTCACGTATTTGTGAAAGACCTTCTGCTCGTTGACGTGGAGCAGGACCACCACCGGCGCGTCCTCCAGGATGGCCTTGACCGCGTCGTCGTAGTACTTCTTCCGCTTCTTGAAGTCGTTCTCGCCCCGCGCCAGCTCGACGGCGCGGTCGAAGTCCTTGTTGACCCACCGGCCGGCGTTCCAGGTCTCTCCGGAGTGGAGTTCCGGGTAGATGGTCTCGTCGGGGTCGAGATCGGCGTCCCACTGGAGCGTCACCAGGTCCCACTGCCGCTCCTGCAGCCAGCGCCGGCGGAACGTCGGGGCGTCGGCCAGCTCGATCTTCACCTTGACCCCGATCTTGGCCAGCTGGGCCTGGATGACCTCGGACCGGCGGGGCGCCGTTCCGGTGTTGGGGCTGAGGAGCAGTACCTCGCGCCCGTCGTACTTGGCCTGCTTCATGAGGGCCTTGGCCTGCTCGAGGTCGAAGTACTGCCCGTTCTTGCCGCTCTCGAAGGCCGGGTCGTAGAAGCCCCCCATCGGCGGGGAGATGGGGCCGTGGGCCACGATGCCCTCGCCGAACTCGACCCGCTCCAGGATCTCCTTGCGGTCGATGGCGAAGGCCACCGCCTTGCGCAGGGCCTTGTCGCTGAACGGCTCCTTGGCCAGGTTCATGTGCATGCACTGCCAGTTGCCGCCCACCGCGGTGAAGACATCGAGCTTGGGATCCCGGCGCAGATCGGCGACGAACTGGGGCGAGACGCTGTTGATGCCGTCCACCTCGCCCGTCTTCACGGCGGCCACCAGCGTGGAGGGCTCGATGATGAACTTGATCAGCACCTTGTCGAGGTAGGGCAGCTTCCCACCAGTCGCGTCCGTCTCCCAGTAGTTGGGGTAACGCTCGAGCAGGATGTAGTCGCTCTCTTTCCACTCCGCGAACTTGAAGGGACCGGTGCCGACGGGCTGGCGACCGTACGCCTTGCCCCGCTCGGTGACGGCCCGTGGATTCAAGATGGTGGCCGCGCGCCCCGTGGACCCGGTGAAGGCCACGCGCAGGAAGGGGTAGGGCTTGGTGAAGTGGAGCTTCACGGTGTGCGAGTCCGGCGTCTCGATCGCCTCCAGGAGCTCCAGCTTCCAGGCGTGGATGGGCGCCTGGTTCTTGTCCTTGACCCGCTCCAGGTTCCACTTGATGTCGGCGGCCGTGAGCGGATCGCCGTTGTGGAAGGTGACGCCTTTGTGGAGCCGGAAGACGTGGACGCGGTCGCCCTGGATTTCCCACTCCCGGGCCAGCTCGGGCTTGAAGTCGACAGACTTGCCGTCGGGCGAGGTGATCTTCAGGAGCCCGTTGTAGATGTTGTTGTGGATCGCGCAGGCCACGATGAACGTGGTGTTGTGGGCATCCAGCGTGTCGATGTTGCTGAAGCTGCCGATCTTGATGGTGCCGCCGCGCCGGGGCTGCTGAGCCCGGGCCAGGTCGGGCAGGGTGAGCGCTCCGGCCAGCCCGGCCGTCGACCAGCCGAGAATACGGAGCGCTTCCCGGCGGTTGACCTCCTCGCGCAAAAGTTCGCGGACGACCTCGAATCCATCCCGACTCTTCATGCTGACCTCCTCCTTGCTGATAGCTACCGCGCGCGGTTCGTGGGCGCGCAGATCAGTTGTAGAGATGACACGCCACGGCGTGCCCGGACTCTTCCTCCCGGAGCGTGGGCTCCTCCTCCTGACAGCGATCGAAGCGGAATGGGCAGCGACTGGCGAACCGGCACCCCCGCGGGAGATCGATCGGGCTGGGCAGCTCGCCTTCCAGCAGCCGCGCCGGCTGATCGAAGATCGAGGCCGAGCCGTCGCCGACGGTGGGGATCGCCGCCATGAGCGCCTGGGTGTAGGGATGCAGAGGGCGCTTGAAGACCTCGTGCGCCGGGGCCACCTCCACCAGCGCGCCCAGGTACATGACCGCCACCCGATGGCTCACGAAGCGGATCACGCCGAGATCGTGAGAGACGAAGAGGTACGCGAGATGCAGCCGCTCCCGGAGGTCAACGAACAGGTTCAGGATTTGGGCCCGGACCGACACGTCCAGCGCCGAGACCGCCTCGTCGGCCACGATGAGCCGCGGCCCCACGGCCAGGGCTCGGGCGATGCCCACGCGCTGGCGCTGGCCGCCGGAGAGCTCGTGCGGATAGCGGTCGGCGTGCTCGGGCTGGAGCCCGACCATGTCGAGGAGCGCCTGGACCCGGGCGCCGACGCCGGCACGCCCGGCCAGGCGGTGGACGAGGATCGGCTCGCCGACGATCCGGCCCACCGTCATCCGCGGGTTCAAGGACGCATAGGGATCCTGGAAGACGATCTGGGCTTTGCGCCGGAAGGGCAAGAGCTGCCGCGACACGAGGCTGGTGATGTCCTGCCCCTCGAAGAAGATGCGCCCGCTGGTGGGCTCGATGGCGCGCAGGATGAGGCGCCCGGTGGTGGTCTTGCCGCATCCGCTCTCGCCTACCAGCCCCAGCGTCTCGCCGGGCTGGATCGCAAAGCTCACACCGTCCACCGCGCGCACCGCCCGAGCCGGTTGGCCCGGCAGCAGCCGCGCCAGCCCGCTCCGTTGGAGCGGGAAGTGCTTGACCAGATCGCGCACCTCGAGCAGCGGCGCCATCACGCGCTCTCCGCGCCGACGAGATGGCAGGCGGCGCGGTGCCCGGGCCCTACGGCCCGGAGCCGCGGCTCTTCGTAGGCGCAGCGGGGCTCGGCTACCGGGCAGCGGGGATGAAACCGGCAGCCGCGAGGGATCGCGGTGAGCCCGGGCATCACGCCCCGGATGGAGCCGAGCCGCTCGGCCCCTTCCGCTCGGGGAAGGCAGGCGATCAGCCCTCGCGTGTAGGGATGGGCCGGCGCGTCGAAGATGCGGCCGATGGGCGCCTCCTCGACGATCTTCCCCGCATACATCACCAGCACGCGGTGACACATCTGCGAGATGATTCCCAGGTCGTGGGACACCAGGAGGACGGCCACGCCCATCTCGCGCGCCAGACGGCGGATCAGCGCCAGGACCTGGGCCTGGATGGTCACGTCGAGCGCGGTGGTCGGCTCGTCGGCGAACAGCAGGCTCGGCACGCACGAGATCCCCATGCCGATCATGGCCCGCTGGGCCATCCCACCACTGAACTGATGCGGGTAGTCGCGCGCCCGCAGCGCCGCCGACGGGATTCCCACCCGTGAGAGGATCTCGACCACGCGCTCGCGGAGCGTCCGCCGTCGCTCGGGCAGATGCAGCGCCATCGCTTCCAGGAGCTGATCGCCCACGCGGAAGACGGGGTTCAGCGAGCCTCCCGGATTCTGGAAAATCATGGCGATGTCCTTGCCGCGGATGCGGGTCAGCGCCGCGTCGTCCAGGGCCAGGAGATCCCGGCCCTTGAACCGGACGTGGCCGGCGATCCGGCCGGGCGGGCAGCGGATCAGCCGGAGAATCGCCTCGGAGGTCAGCGACTTTCCGGCGCCCGACTCCCCCACCAGCCCCACGATCTCGCCGCGCCCGACGTCGAAGCTGACCCCGTCCACCGCGCGGAGAGCCCCGCCGTCGCCCCCGAACTCCACGGTGAGGTCGCGGACCTCGAGCAGGGGCTCGGTCGCGGTCGTCATCGCTTGAGCCGCGGGTCGAGGGTGTCGCGGAGGCCATCGCCGAAGAGGTTCAGCCCCACCACCGTGATCATCAGGGCGATGCCCGGGATCGTCGACACGTGGGGCGCCATGACGATGAAGTTGCGCCCCTCGGCGATCATCGATCCCCATACCGGGGTGGGCGGAGGCGGGCCCAGGCCCAGAAACGACAGTCCGGCCTCGGTGATGATCGCCCCGGACACGCGCAAGGCGGCCTGGACGATGACCGGGGCCAGGATGTTGGGCAGCACGTGGCGGAACATGATAGGGAGGTTCCGCACCCCGACCAGGCGCGCCGCCTCGATGTAGGGTTCCTCCTTGACGGCCAGCACGTCGCCCCGGGTCACCCGGGCGAAGGGGGCGATGAAGCCGACGGCGACCGCGATGATCACGTTGCGGACGCCGAAGCCCATGATGGCCATCATGGCGATGGCCAGGATGATGATGGGGAAGGCAAAGAGCCCGTCCATGACCCGCATGATGGCGGCGTCCACGACGCCGCCGTAGTAGCCGGCGACGAGGCCGAGCGTGACGCCGATGACGAGAGCCAGCAGCACGGCCACGATGCCGACCACCAGCGCGATGCGGGCGCCGTAGATGATGCGGCTCAGCATGTCCCGGCCGAAGCTGTCCGTCCCCGCCCAGTGCGCCCACGAAGGGCCGGCCAGCGGTGCGCCCGCGCCCTGAGCCAGGGGGTCGTAGGGGGCGAGCACGCCGGCGAACAGCGCCATGGCCACCATGCCGAGGAACACGGCGAGGCCGAACACGGCGCCGCGATTGCGCGCGAACCGGCGCCACCACACCCCCACCCCCGCCCGCACGCCGCCGGGCACCGCGACGGCTGTCGGCGGCAGCGAGGCCCGGAGGGTCAGGTCATCGGCGTCGAGTGATCGCACCGTCCGGCCTCACGCCACGCGGATCTTGGGGTTGAGGAACCCGTAGGCCACGTCCACGGCCAGGTTGATGGCGACGACCAAGAGCACGCCCAGCAGGATGGCCCCCTGCACCACCTGGTAGTCGCGGATCAGGATGGCGCTCACGGTGAGGCGACCCAGCCCGGGAATGGCGAAGACAGTCTCGGTGAGCACGGCCCCGCCCAACAGCGTGCCGAACTGCAGCCCGATCACCGTCACCACCGGGATCAGTGCGTTGGCCAGCGCGTGCCGGTACACCAGCGCCGACTGCCGTACGCCCTTGGCCCGGGCCGCCTTGATGTAGTCCTGGTCGAGGACCTCCAGCAGGCTCGAGCGGATAATGCGGGCGACCAGGCCCGAGAAGAACGTGCCCAGCGTGACGGCGGGCAGCACGAGCCGCCACAGCGCTTGTCCAAGATCCTGCCAGGGAGCGACGTAGCCCATGGCCGGGAACCAGCCGAGATACACGCTGAAGATCCAGATGAGGATGATGCCCTTCCAGAAGCTCGGCATGGAGTAGACGAGGATAGCGAACGTCATCGAGCCCCAATCGAGCGGGCTGTCCTTCCGCATGGCGGCGACGATGCCGGAAGGAACGGCGACGAGGACTCCGACGATCACGCTGGCCACGACGAGGACCAGGGTCGGAACGAAGGCGTCCCAGAGGAGCACGCTCACGCGCTGGTGATTGAGGTAGGAGTACCCGAAGTCGCCGCGCAGGACGTTCTGCATCCAGATCAGGTACTGGAGGACGACGGAGCGATCCAGGCCGAGCGTGGCCCGGAGCTGGCGGTAGGCCTCCTCCGTGTACTCGTCGCCCAGCATGATGAGCACGGGGTCGCCGGGGATCAGTCGCATGAGGGCGAAGATGATCACCGAGACGATCAACAGGACGCCGAGCGTCTGTCCGATCCGGGAGAGCGTGAAGCGGAGCACGGAGGAGGGCCGGGGCGGGGCTCGCTAGCGGCGCGGCACCGCACGAGGGTAGAGCCGCGCGCAGTTGTCCCAGAGGATCTTGGCCTTCGTCTTGTCGCCCACGCCCTCCAGGGCGACGAACTCGTTGATCGCGTCGGGGAAGAGCCCGTCCGAGTGCGGGTAGTCGGTGGAGACGACGATGTTGTCGTCCCCCACCGCCTCCACCACCTGCCGCAGCACCTTCTCGTCGGCGTCGGTGGCCACGAAGCACTGGCGGAAGAAGTACTCGCTCGGCCGGGCGCCGATCTTGACGTCAGAGCCCGGGCCGAACTTCTCCCACGCCTCGTCGAGCCGCCACAACCACCAGGGCAGCCAGCCGCAGGTGCCCTCGAGGAAGGCGCACCTCAGCCCGGCGTGGCGTTCGAGCACGCCGCCGGCGGCCAGGCTGGCGAAGGCCAGCATGAGCTCCATGGGGTTGCGGGCGGCCACGCCGATCACGCGGCCATTGGGATGATCGAGGTAGCGCCGGGCGATGTCATCGCGGAGCGACGACATGCCGGTGGGGTGGAAGCCGACCGGAACGCCAAGCTCCTCGATGGTGTCCCAGAGCGGCTCGAAGTCGGGATCGTGGACGTGACGCCCGTTGATCGGGTTGGGGTTCCCGATCACGGCGACGGCGCGCAGCTCGCGCACGGCGCGCCGGGCCTCGCGGGCGGCGAGCTCGATGTCGTGGAACGCGACCTGGGCGGCGAACTTGAGGCGGGTCGGATCGGCCCGGCAGTAATCAGAGGTCCAATTGTTGTGGGCCCGGGCCAGGGCGTCGGCCAGCGCCGGGTCGAGGTCGTCGTGCATCTGCACCTGCCGGCCCCGCGTGCCGTAGAGGATGGCAACATCAATCCCCTCGATATCCATGGCCTGCAGGTGGGACTGGGCGTCATAACCGCGGGCGATCGCGACCTCGTTATGCGGATGCTTGGCCACGGTGCGACGGTAGAGATCGGCGCCGGCGCGGGCCGAGGCCGGGCGCATCGTCATTTCGGCGATCGCCAGATCACCGATGCGGATCGTTGGCTGGTTGGGCGATCCTTCGGCCGCGCGGATGAAGCGGGGCGCGAACTTCCGGAAGGGCTCGTCCAGGTAGCGGAGCCAGAGGTCGTCCGGCTCCATCGCGTGGAGATCACTGTCCATCACCTTGAACCCGTTCTTCATGCCACCACTCCTCGGGCGTCCTGCGTCACCGTCCAGGACGGGCTGGGTGCGGCGAGAGTAGGGCCGACGGGGCATGAGGTCAAGGCGAGGTGCGCGTCGTGGGAAGGTGGGAACGGCGGGGTGGCGACCCGGCGGGCCGCCGGGAACTACTTCCGGCCCTGGGCTTTACGGGCGGCCCGGATGGGCTCGGCGCGGGCCGGCTCGGCGCGCTTGGGCGCGGCCTTGGCCGGGGGCTTGCGCTTGGCCAGGCTTTCCTTGAGGGCCTCCATCAGGTCGACCACCTGGGCGCGGGGGGGTGCCGGCGCGGCCACCGTCACCTCTTGACCCTCCACCTTTTTCTGCATGAGATCGAGCACCCGCTGCCGGTACTCGTCCGCGTACTGGTCAGGCTTGAACTGGTCGTTGGTGAGGCCGTCGATGAGCTGCTGGGCCAGCTCCATCTCGCCGCCCCTGATCTTGGCTGACTGCCCCTTGTCGATCTCGCCGAAGTCACGCACCTCGTCGGCGAAGTACATCGTGTGCAGCATGAGCCCGTCCTGGGCCGAGCGGATCAGCACCAGGCTTTCCTTGCCGCGCATGACGAACTTGGCCAGGGCCACCCGCCCGCTCTTGGCCATGGCGTCAGCCAGCAGCCGGTAGGCCTTCTCGCCGCCCTTGTCGGGCCCCAGGTAGTAGGTCCGCTCGAAGTAGATCGGATCGACCTTCTCCAGAGGGACGAACTCGGCGATGTCGATCATCTTGGAGGCCTCGCCCTCCAGCGCCTTCAGCTCCTGGTCGGCAACACGCACGTACTGATCTTTGGCGAACTCGTAGCCGCGCACCAGGTCGGCGCGATCCACGACGACGTTGCAGGTGGGACAGAACATCTGCTGGCGCACGCGCGAGCCGCATTTCGCGTGGAGCATGTTGAAGGACACGCCGGCCGACGACGTGGCGGTGTACATCTTCACGGGGATGGTGACCAGCCCGAAGGAGATGGTGCCCGAGCCGATCGAATGCGCCGGCATGGTTCAGACGATACCACGGCCGCGCACGCGAATCTGCACCTCCGCGCGCTTCAACCGGTAGGGTCGGGCCGCGCGCACGACGCGACAGGTTGGCGTATCCTCAGAGCATGGCGCGCCGGAGCTCGCTGGCCGAGTACGCGAAGAAGCGCGACCCGGCGAGCACGCCCGAGCCGTTCGGGACCTCCCACGTCGCGCCCGGCACGCTCTTCGTCGTCCAGAAGCACGCGGCCCGGCGGCTGCACTACGACCTGCGTCTGGAGATGGACGGCACCCTCAAGAGCTGGGCCGTGCCCAACGGTCCGTCCCTCAAGCCGGGCGACAAGCGCCTGGCCGTCCACGTCGAGGACCATCCGGTGGACTACGCCGACTTCGAGGGCGTCGTCCCGGCCGGCAACTACGGAGCGGGCGGTGTCATCGTGTGGGACCGCGGCTGGTATCGACTGCTGAAGGAGGGCGATCCCGTCCAGCAGATCGCCCGCGGCAAGCTCGAGGTCGAGTTCTACGGCTACAAGATGCGCGGGGCCTGGACGCTGGTCCGCATGAGCGGCAAGGAGCGCGACTGGCTCCTGCTGAAGAAGGCCGATGCGTTCGCCGGGGACGAGGATTTCACCACGCGCTTCCCCGAGTCGGTCCTGTCCGGGCTCACCGTCGAGGAGGTGCGCGACGGCCCCCAGCGGTTGACCACCCTGCGGGCGCGCCTGGAGCGGCTGGGCGCTCCCCGGCGGGACGTCTCGCCGCGCAGCGCTCCCGTCATGCTGGCGACGCTGGTCGACCGCCCGTTCTCGGGCAAAGGGTGGCTCTTCGAGCCGAAGTACGACGGCGTGCGCCTGCTGGCCCTCCGAGACGGCAAGCGCGTGGAGCTCTACATGCGGAGCGGCCAGGACGTGACGGGCCGCTACCCCGAGCTGGTGGTGGCGTTGCGGGCGCTGCCGCTCGAGCGGTTTCTCATCGACGGCGAGATCGTCGCCCTGGACGAAAACGGGCGGCCGTCGTTCCAGCGGCTCCAGGCCCGCATGGGGCTCACGCGGCCGCCCGATGTCGAGCGGGGCCGGACCCTGGTGCCGGTCAGCGCCATCTTCTTCGACGTGCTGGCTCTCGACGGACGCGATGTGAGAATGCTGCCCTTAAGCGAGCGCAAGGCTTGCCTGGCCCTGGTACTGCCGCCGCGCGGCGTGCTGAGCTACGGCGCCCACGTGCCCGCGCGAGGCGAAGGCTTCTTCGAGGCCGCCTGCGAGCAGCGCCTCGAAGGCGTCGTGGCCAAGAAGGCCGACAGCCGCTACGCCCCCGGGCGCTCCCGTGACTGGCTCAAGATCAAGTGCCAGAAGCGACAGGAGTTCGTGATCGGCGGCTCCACGGATCCCCAGGGCTCGCGCGGCTACTTCGGCGCGCTGCACCTGGGTCTCTACGAGGGCGAGCGCCTGGTATACGTCTCGAAGGTGGGCACCGGCTTCGACGGCAAGACCCTCAAGCAGCTCTGGGACAAGCTGCAGCCGCTCGGGCGCCCCACCTCGCCGTTCGCCGTCGGCAGGCCCACGGGCCGCGGCCACCATTGGGTCGAGCCCAAGCTCGTCTGCGAGGTCCGCTTCACCGAGTGGACCGACGACGGCGGGCTCCGCCACCCCGCGTTCCTCGGCCTGCGTGAGGACAAGAAGCCCGAGGAGTGCCGGCGCGAAGTGCCGGTGCCGATGGCCGAGGTCGGTTCCGCTCCTGAGAGCCCCGGTCACCGGAAACCCGCCGCCCGGCCGGCCGAGTCGGACGGCGCAGCGGGCGATGCGCCGCGGGTGAAGATCAGCAATCCCCGGAAGGTCTTCTGGCCCGACGACGGCTACACCAAGAGCGACCTGATCGCGTACTACGAGACGGTGGCGCCGTGGCTCATGCCGTACCTCAAGGATCGTCCGGTCGTGCTCACGCGCTACCCCGACGGCATCACCGGCAAATCCTTCTTCCAGAAAGACGCGCCGGAGTTCGTGCCCGACTGGATCCGCACCGAGCGCATTTACGCCGAGGACACCAAGCGCGACATCGACTACATCGTCATCGACGACCTCGATACGCTGCGGTACGTCGTGAACCTCGGCACGATCCCGCTCCATCTGTGGGCGTCCCGGGCGGGCACGCTCGAGCGGCCGGACTGGCTCGTGCTGGACCTCGATCCCAAGGGCGCGCCGTTCGCCAACGTCGTCAAGGTGGCCCGCACGCTGCACCGGATCCTCGAGCGCTTGCAGTTGGTGAGCTACGTCAAGACCTCGGGCAAGACCGGGCTGCACATTTTCCTGCCGCTCGGCGCCCGCTACACCTACGACCAGGCGCGGACCTTCGCGCGGTTGTTGGCCACGCTGGGGGTCGAGGCCGAGCCGGCCATCGCCACGATCGCCCGCCCGCTGCGAGAACGTGGCGGCAAGGTCTACGTCGACTGGGGCCAGAACGGCTACGGCCAGACGGTGGTGGCGCCCTTCGCCGTCCGGCCCTTGCCCCGAGCGCCCATCTCCTGTCCGCTCGCCTGGGACGAGGTGACGGCGCGCCTGGATCCCGGACGCTTCACGATCAAGACGGCCGCGGCGCGCCTGGAGAAAGTCGGCGACCCCATGGCGCCGATTCTCCGGGAAGCGGTCGACGTGGCAGGCACGCTGGCCCGGATCCCCAAGGAGTTCGGAGAAACCCCCGGGAGCCGCTGATCCGCAAGTCAGCGGCACAGGGCGTGCATGCCTTACCCGCCACGGAGGTGCGGCATGGCCAAGGACCCCGTGGAGCCCGACCGCTACGCCAGGCAGAACGCCTAATCGGCCAGCAGGCCTTCGAGCCGCTTCGCGAAGGCGGGGCCGGTGCCCGATTCCTCGTGCTTGAAGAACACGTACGCTTCGCGCCAGCCGGCGCCGAGATCGTGGACGGTCCCGGCCCAGCGGTGCAGGTCGGCGTCGTGATAACCCTCGTCGCGAAGCCGGAGATACCCGAAGTCCGCCGTCGGCACCACAGGCGTCGTGCCCCGCTCGGTGTCGGCGATGCACAACGCCGCGTTGCGGCTTCTCAGCCGATCGTAGACGTCGTCGCCGAACCAGGACTCGTGGCGAAACTCGAAGGCGCAGGCGAGGCCGGGCGGCAACAAGGCGAGGAGCTCGACGAGGCGCCCCACGTCCTTCTTGAAGTTCGGGGGCAGCTGGAAGAGCAGAGGCCCCAGCTTCGGCCCCAGCGTGCGGGCGGTATCGCAGAAATAGCGGACGGGCTCGTCAACGTCGCGGAGCCGCGCGAAGTGGGTAATTCGCTGAGGCGCTTTGAGCGCGAAGACGAAGTGATCGGGCGTCGCCGTGGCCCAGGCGCCGAGGCTCTTCGGCGTCGGCATCCGGTAAAAGGTGGCATTGATCTCGACCACGCCGAACCGCGCCGCGTAGTACTCAAGCATCCGGGCCGGCGGCAGATCGGTGGGATAGAAGCTGCCCTTCCACTCCGGGTAGTTGTAGCCGGATGTGCCGACCCAGATCATGATCCTCACCGGTGCGCTGCCGCGGTGTACTGCCGCGGAGACGCGGAGCATCATAAGCCAATCGGACTCTGCGGCTCGGCGTCTCCGCGGCGGTGCACCCGATTTGCTACAGTAGACGTATGCGTCGATCGTGGTGGGTATGGCTCGGCGTGCTCGCGGTCCTGGCGGGGTGCAGCCGGGCGCCCGAGCCGAAGCAGTACGAGCTCAAGGGGCAGGTGCTCGGCGTCAAGCCCGAGACGCGCGAGGTCCTCATCAAGCACGAGGACATCCAGGGCTTCATGCCCGGCATGACGATGCCGTTCACGGTGAGGGACGAAGCGCTGCTGAAGAGCGTGCAGCCCGGCGATCTCGTCACGGCCACGCTGGTCGTCGCCGAGACGGACGCGCACATCTCGACGCTGACCAAAACCGGCCACGCGGCCCTCGACGTCCCGCCGCCCGCGACCGCCACCTCCGGCTTCGAGCTGCTGAGGCCGGGCGAGGAGGTGCCCGACGAGCTCCTCATCGACCAGGACGGGAGGCCCCGCCCGCTCTCCACCCTGCGGGGGCACCGCGGCGCGTTGACGTTCACCTACACGCGGTGCCCGATGCCCGACTTCTGTCCGCTCATGGACCGCAACTTCGCGGCGATCCAGCGCGAGATCAAGGCCACGCCGGAGCTTGCCGACGTCCGCCTCGTGTCGGTGAGCTTCGACCCGCAGTTCGACACGCCGCCGG
>JBOHPP010000018.1:0-7672 GCA_050731755.1 Candidatus Rokuibacteriota bacterium
ACGCGGAGGCCGGGGACGACGCCACCGTCGTGGCCCGCCTGACCGCTGCGGGGGGCATTCTCCTCGGCAAGCTGAACCTGACGGAGTTCGCGCTGGGCGGCACCGTGCAGTTCCCCTTCGGCCAGCCCCGCAACCCCTGGAACCTCGAGCACGATCCGGGCGGTTCCTCGGCGGGTTCCGGCATCGCGGTGGCGGCCGCGTTGTGCGCGGTGGCCCTCGGCGAGGACACCGGCGGCTCCGTGAGGTCGCCGGCCGCCTTCTGCGGCACCGTGGGACTCCGGCCGACCTGGGGGCGGGTGTCCCGTGCTGGCTGCTTTCCGCTTTCGTGGTCCATGGACGCCGCCGGTCCGCTCAGCCGCACCGTCGAGGACAGCGCCCTGCTGCTCGGACTGATGGCCGGCCGCGATCCTCGCGACCGGCTGACGAGCCAGCGCGCCGTCCCCGATTACCGCGCGGGGCTCGACGGTGAGGTCCGCGGCCTGACGGTGGGGGTGATCCGGGAGCTGACGTCGGGCGAGGACACCGACCCCGAGATGCGCCAGCCGGTGCTCGACGCGGCCCAGCTCTTGGACAAGCTCGGGGCACACGTGGAGGAGGTCTCACTGCCGCTGCTGCCTCACGCGGGCGCGGTCTTCATGGCCCTGGCCGATTCCGACGGCGCCGGGCTGCATCTCGGCTGGCTCCGTCGCCGTCCCGGCGACTACGATCAGGGCACGCGCCGCCGCCTGCTGACGGGCGCTCTGCTTCCGGCCGCCGCGCGCCATCAGGCGGAACAGGCGCGGGCCCTGATCCGCGCTCAGGTCCTCGCCGCGCTGGAGCATTATCAGATTTTGCTCTGCCCGACCTCGCCGCGGCCGGCGCCACCGATCGCACAGACGGCGGCGCCCATCACGAGCAAGGCCGAGGTCGCCGCGCGGTTCTTCACGCGCCGCTCGTACACGACCCCGGCCAGCCTGGCCGGGGTGCCGGCTCTGGCGGTTCCCGGCGGCTTCAGCGCCTCAGGCCTGCCGCTGAGCGTGCAGGTCATCGGACGGCCCTTCGACGAGGCATCCATTCTGCGGGTCGGCCACGCGTGGGAACAGGCTACCGACTGGCATCGCCGGCGGCCGGAGCTCGAGGGCGCCCGATGAGAAGGATGATTGCGAGGACGCTGCTTGGATCGTTACTCGTCGTCGCCGGCTGGCCGTCCTGCGCGGTTGGCCAGGACGCGATGGCGCCCCCCAGGGACATCTTCCGGCTCGGCGTCCGCGCCGGCGTGCAGTTGTTCAGCTACGAGGAGAGGGAAGCCGCGGTCCGGAGCGAGTACGACACGGCTGGACTTGCCCTGGGCCTCACCGGCATGCTTCGGCTCGGCGATCGGTTCCGCATCACCGGGGACTATCTCGGCGCGTTCCTCGCCGAGTCGAGCGAGACCTGGCGAGACGTCGACACCCCCTTCGGCGTGGGCACGCAGCATAACGATCTGTCGCTCGACTTTCATGTCTTGGATCTGGACCTGGGTTACTCCGTGCTGAAGCGGGATGGGTTCGAGTGGGCGATCGTGGCGGGCTGGCATGCCTATTGGCTGGGGTTCGAGCGCGGCAACTTCACGATCACCACCGCCACCGTCATCATCGGCGCCCCCGGCCTGAGCGTGACCGAAGACGTCGCAGGACAGGGCGTCAAGCTCGGCACGGTGCTGGAGGCCCGGGTGGCGCCCCGCGTCTGGGTGGAAGCGGGCTTCGCCGGCTACTACGTGTACGACGTCGACGTCGAGAACAGCGCGCTCGGCAGCCTCGAGTCGGAAGGCCATGCCCTCCGCTGGCGGCTGGCGCTCGACTACTTCCTCAATCCGCGGGTTACCCTGGGGGCCGGCTACGAGGGACACTTCATCCACGTCGACCGGGCGACGAGCGCCATCGCGATCCTGCCCGAGAACAAGACGTGGGCGCACACGCTGACGGTCCGCCTCGGCGTTTGGTTCTAGCCTTCCTTAGCAGGCCGGCCGCCCCAGCACCTCCGCGCTGATCTTCCGGGGCACGAGCTGGCCGTCGCGCGCGTCGCGGACGAGGCGGCCGCCCTCGACGATCACCCGCCCGCGCAGGATCGTCGTCACCGGCCAGCCGCGCACCTCCCACCCTTCCCAGGGGCTGTAGTCGCTCACGTGGAAGTCCTCGCGGGCGAGCGTCTTGCGGATCGTGGGGTCGATGAGGACCAGGTCGGCGTCGCTGCCCGGGGCGATGGCGCCCTTGCGGGGATAGAGGCCGAGGATGCGCGCGGCATTGGTGGAGGTGACGGCTGCGAAGCGCTCGAGCGACATCCCGCGCTTCACCACGCCCTCGGTGAAGACGATGCCCATCCGGGCCTCGGCGCCGAGGTTGCCGCCGGTGACGTCCTCGATGGTCTTGCCGCGCAGCTTGAGCTCGAGCGAGGTGGGGAACTCGTCGGTGCCCGTGGTGGAGACCCCGTCGCGTAGGAGCCCCTGCCAGAGGGCCGCCTGGTCCTCGGGATACTTCAACGAGGGGTAGGTGTGGTAGCAGAAGCCGCGCGGCTTCCGGTAATCCTCGGCCGTGAAACAGACGTAGTGATGGAGTGTCTCGGCGTAGACGGGATGGCCCTTGGCCCGGGCCTCCAGGACGGCCTCCACGCCCTCCTTGGCCGACGTGTGGACGAAGTAGACGGCGGCACCGGTGGCTTCGGCCACGTGGATGGTGCGGCGGAAGGCCAGCGCCTCGGAGAGCTTGTTGTGGACGAGCGGCAGGTTCCAGCCCTCCATCCGTCCCTCTTCTCGCAGCTTCTCGTACATGAACTGGACGACATCATGGTCCTCGGCGTGCACCACCAGGATCCCGCCGCGCCCGGCCACCTTCTCCATGGCCAGCTGGATCCGTCCGAAATCGAGGCGATAGGGATGCCGCTTGGGATGCGGGGGCAGCACGTCGTTGGTGAAGACCTTGAAGCTCGGGAAGCCGGCCTGGATCGCCTCCGCAAGCTGCTCGAACACCTTGAGCGGCAGGGCGCCCTGCAACGTGACGTGGAAGCTATAGTCCACATACGCGTTGCCCTTCCACCGGGCCGCGCGCTGCTCGATGACGGTGGCGACGTCGGTCCCCGGGCGGACGAAGCAGAAGTCCACGTGGGTCGTGGTCCCCCCGAAGACCATGCCGCGGGTGTCCTCCTCGGGGCCGAGCGTGAAGAGCCCTTCGTCGGGATGCATGGCGATGAAGTGGGCGAGGTGGGTGTGGGGCTCCACGCCCCCCGGCACGACGATCTTGCCCGCCGCGTCGAGCACCCGGCCGGACTCTGGCAGCGCGCCCGGCGCGGCCACCGCCGCGATCCGCTCGCCCTCGACGCCCACGTCCCATATCCCGGCGCCCTGGGGTGTAACCACCTGCCCGCCACGAATGACGAGGTCCAGCATGTCAGCCTCCAGCGTTTCTTCGACTGGCGTTCTACTCCACGCCGTGGGACCCGCGGCGGAGCAGTCTTCCCGGCAGCGCCCCCGTGTGCTCGCCGCCGTCCACGACCACCACGCCATTCACGATGACGGTTGCGATGCCGGCAGCATACTGGTGAGGGTCGTCGTAGGTGGCCCTCTCCGCGACGGCCTTGGGGTTGAAGAGCGTCAGATCCGCCCAGAACCCCTCGCGAATCAGGCCGCGTTCGGCGAGCCCCAGCGCCGCCGCCGAGCCGCCGGTCATCTTGCGGATCGCCTCGGGCAACGAGAGCAGCCCGAGCTCGCGCACGTAGTGTCCGAGCACCCGCGGGAACGTCCCGTAGAAGCGCGGGTGCGGTTTGCCCTGTCCGGTGACGCCGTAGGGGGCCAGGGCGATGCCGTCGGAGCCGACCAGCACGGTGGGCGAGCGGAGGATCTCGCGAACGTCGTCCTCTGACATCGACGTCAGCAGCACTCGGGTGTGGCCTTCGTCGGCGACGAGCACGTCGCAGGCCGCGTCCAGTTGGTCACCGGACCGGCGGCGGGCGATCTCGCCGATGGTCCGTCCGGCGCTCTCTGGATGGTTCGGCGAGATCGCGATGCGGACGGCGTCCCACGACGGCAGGCGTCCGAAGCTGCCCCAGCCGTGCGCCGCGATGTCGCCCCGGATGCGCTCGCGGGCAGCGGGGTCGCGCAATCGCTCGAGCATCGCGTCCAGGCCCCCGTCCTGCACCCAGAGCGGCAACAGATTGCGCAGCGGGTTGGAGGCGGTCGTGTACGGGTACTGGTCCGCGTCCACCCTCACGCCGCGCCGCCGGGCCTCGCCGATCCGGGCCAGCAGCTTGCTCGCCCCGCCCCAGTTGTCGGTGCCCGAGAGCTTCAGGTGAGCGATCTGGACGTGAATGTCGCAGGCCTCGGCCACGTTGATCGCCTCGTCCACGGCGTCGAAGACGTGGCCGGCCTCGTTGCGGACATGCGAGGCGTAGTTCGCGCCGTGGCGGCGGAGCACGCGGGCCAGAGCGAGGAGCTCCTCCGGCTGAGCGTACGACCCGGGCGCCGTAAACAATCCCGATGAGAGCCCCAGCGCTCCGGCATCGAGCGCCTCCTCCAGCAGCCGCTCCATCAGGGCCAGCTCGTCGGCCCGAGGGGACCGGTTGCCCATGCCCATGGCCATCAGCCTCAGCGTGTTGTGGCCGACCTGCATGACGGTGTTGACCGAGGTGGTCGGGAACGCGTCGAGGTAGGCGCCGAAGGTGGTCGGGCGGAACGGCAGCCAGGGCGCGCTCGCCGCCAGGTAGCTCCGAAGCAGCTCGACGCGGTCTGGGAGCGCCGGAGCGACCGAGAAGCCGCAGTTGCCGAGGACCTCCGTGGTCACACCCTGACGGATCTTGCTCTCGGCGCGCTGGTTCAGGGGCAGCGTGAAGTCCGAGTGGGTGTGGATGTCGATGAACCCGGGAGCGAGGACGGCGCCCGGGGCATCGATGACGCGGCGGGCCGGGCGCTCTGCCGTACCCACGGCACTGATGCGGCCGTCGCGCACCGCGACGTCGATCCGGCGGCCGGGTGCCCCGGTTCCGTCGATGACCTCAGCCCCTCGAATCAGCACGTCGTCCACGCGGAGACTCGGTGTGGGCGCTCAGGTCGAGGCGTGACCGCGGCGCAGCGCCCGGCCGGCCAGGACGCCGCTGTGCTTGCCGTTGTCCACCACGACCTTGCCGTTGACGATCACATGGTCGATCCCGATGGGGAACTGCTTGGGCTGGGACCGCGTCGCCGGCGCCTTCACGGTCTTCGGGTCGAACACGACGACGTCGGCCTTGAAGCCGTCACGGAGGAGGCCCCGATCGGGTAACCCCAGGCGCTGCGCGGGGAACGACGTCATCTTGCGAATCGCGTCCGGCAGCGCCATCACGCGCTCCTCTCGCACGTACTCGGCCAGGATGATCGGGAACGTGCCGTAGGTGCGCGGGCTCGGGTACTCCCCGATGAGCAGGGCATCGCTGCCCACCATCGAGAGTGGGTGGCTCACGAACTTGGGGAGCGTGGCGGCGTTGCCCCCGGCCGAGACGTAGGAGACCTCGAGCTGCTCGGCGACCAGCAGGTCGCAGAGGGCGTCGACCGGGTCTCGCCCCATCATCTCGGCGACCTCGGCGATCGAGCGGCCCTCGAACTTGTGGTGGTGCGCATGCCGGAAGTTCGTGAGCCACATGTCCTGCCAGGACGCGGCCCGCGGACCGATATCCTTGCGGAGCCGGTCTCGCACCCCGGGATCGCGCAGGCGCGCCAGGAGCTTCTCGGGGCCGCCGTCGTGGGCCCACTGCGGGATGAGGATCAGCAGGCGCGTGCTACTGAAGGGGTACGGATAGCTGTCGAAGGTGACGTCCATCCCCTCCTCGCGGGCGTCCTCCACCAGGCCGAGCATCCGCCCGGCGCCGCCCGGGCTGGTCGTCCGCTGGTAGAAGTGCGTGATGTGCACGGGCACGCCGCTGCCCCGGCCGATGTCGAGCGCCTCCTTGAACGGGTCCAGGAACCGGTCGCCCAGGCTGTAGCGAACGTGAGTGTGATAGAGGCCGCCAAGGCGGGCCGCCTCGCGGGACAGCTCGATCAGCTCGGCCGTGTCGGCGTAGGAGCCAGGGGGGTAGTCGAGGCCCGTCGAGACGCCGAACGCGCCCTCTTCCATGCCGACGCGAAGCAGCGCTTTCATGTTGGCCAGCTCGGGCTTCGAGGCCGGCCGGTCGTCCCATCCCAGCGCGCAGATCCGGAGCGGCGAGTTGCCGAGGATGTACACGACGTTCACGGCCACGCGGTTGGTGAACATCGCGAGGTACTGCTCCACCGTGGACCAGCGCCCCGGCAGCGGCGGATTGCCGTCGAGGCCCGAGTTGATCGTCACGAAGCGCTCGAAGTCCGCCTCGGACATGAACGGCGCGTAGGAGTTGCCGTCGATCCCGATCAGCTCGGTGGTGACGCCCTGCCGGACCTTGGGCTCGTGCCGCGGCTCGGCCAGCATCACCAGCCCCGAGTGCGCGTGCATGTCGATGAACCCGGGGCAGACGACGTGGCCGCGCGCGTCGATCACGCGGGCGGCGTCGACACCGCTGAGGTCGCCGCGGAGGATCCGGACCCGCTCGCCCTCGACACCGACGGCGCCGTAGAAGCCCGGGTTGCCGGTGCCGTCGATGATGAGGCCGTCGCGGATCAAGAGGTCGAGCATAGCAGCCTCGTCAGTTCGCGCAGGTCCTTCAGCTCCTCGAGCCGGCCGACGGCCTCGGCCACACGCTCGGTCCCGGCAGGGCCGAGCGCGTCGGCGGCGAGGGCCCGGAACTTGGCGACGAGCTCGTGCCGCCCCACCGGATGCTCGGCATCCCCGTGAACCACGGCGGTCGTCGCTATGAGCACCCGGCCGTCACGCAGCGTGACGGTCACGTGGGCCGTGGGCCCGTTGCTGCGCATCGACATGGCAGGATCGCCGCGCACCTCCACCCGCCGCGCCAGCTCCCGCACCCGGGGATTCACCCGCGTGGCATCGAGAAAGGCCGGCACGCCGCTGCCGCCCGTGACGACCGCAGCGGCCACCGCGTAGGGGACCGAGAACTTCGCGGCCAGCATGTTGGGCGGATCGGATGCGGCCATGCGCTCGACAAAGGGGACCGAGGTCACGGTGATGCCCGCGATGGCGTCGGGCTCGAGCCGCTCGTGGCTCAGCAGCGTCTGGACCGCGTCCAGGGCGGGGTGGTTGTAGAGGCAGCAGGCGTGGAGCTTGACGTAGTTGCGCTCGATCCGGTACGCCCCGGGCCAATCGTCGTCGCCCAGATCGTCCAGCGCGCGCTCGGCCTCGAAGCGCTCGCCGAGGATCGTGCCGTAGACGTCGGAGGGCGCATCGCCCAGCGCGCTGTAGCCGCAGTCGAGCAGGTGCGTGGCGAGGATGCCCTGCAGGGCGGCGCGCCCCGGGTAGAGGTTCCGGATGGTGGCGCCCTCGAAGCACGGCGTCCAGGAGTTCGCCGGGCTCATCGACGCGGCCAGATTGATCGTCTGGCGCATGCCCGGCTCATCGCGCTCGAGCAGCCGGGCGACCGCCACCGCGGCGCCGACCGTGCCCCAGGTGCCGTGCGAGTGGACGTTCGGCCGCAGCGTGGTAGCGCCGCCCAGCCGCGACGTGATTTCGTAGCCGGCCACCAGGCTCTCGATGAGCCGACGGCCGCCGGCTCCGCGCTCCTCGGCGACGGCGAGGGCGGCGGGCAGCACGTGGATCGCGGG
>JBOHPP010000019.1:0-10634 GCA_050731755.1 Candidatus Rokuibacteriota bacterium
GTCAACGCCGTCATCCAGTGGGTCAAGAAGACCGCCCGCGGCTTCCGCAACGCCGAGCACTTCAAGACCGCCATCTACTTTCACTGTGGCGGCCTGGATCTCTACCCACACGAAAGCCGGTAGAGCCATTAATAATGGTGGGCAGAGGGCCACGGTACGTACCAATCCTACGAACGAAGCCGGCAGAGTGGGACGCCTTATGCGCTCTGACCCCGGATGTGCGGGAGGTTGTTACGCCGTGCCTCCAGGTACTACCGCGGGAACTTCATCTTGACGATCCTATGGGTTCAACCGGTCTTCGGCGTGCTTTCCAGCGACTGGCGATGAAGATTGGGCGCACGTGGGGCTCGACGCCTGCGTTTGTTGACTTTTCGCGCATTGCTTCGTCGGTGCGTTCCGACCATGGCGAACATCCGGTGGCTCTTCTTGGGCGTGCGGCCCGGGCTGTCGGCATTAAACCGATCGTAGCGCTAACCCTTCATGACGATGTCGCGTTTCAACTAGCGCTTCGCGAGTCCGTTGAGATTCATAACCTCGGCGTAGCCGGGAGATGTCCCGCGACCTGTTGAATTTGAGAATTGAGTAGCGACGGCTCCCTGGTCGGCGTGAGAATCGCGTCGGCCAAGACAACGGTCCCGCATGCCGGGGCCAAAGGAGCCGCCAATGACGAAGAGAGCAGAGAGAAGCCAGCGAACGCAAGCGGAGAATGAGGCGGGCCGGGAACTGGCCCACCTGGTGGAGCCGATGCTCACCGGGATGACGACCACGCGCGATCACTTGCTCGCGTGGGTCCATGCGCACGGCCTGGCGGCGCTGGACGAGCTGTTTCGCGACGAGGCCGGGGTCCTGGCCGGGCCGAAAGGCCGGCATCAGCCGTCGCGCACCTATCATCACTGGGGCAGGGCGGCGACCGAGCTGACCTTCGGCGGCCGGCGCGTGCAGGTGCAGCGTCCCCGGGTGCGGGGCACGAGCGGCGGGGAAGCGACGTTGCCCTCGGTGACGCGGTTTCGAGACCGGGATCCGCTCACCGCGCGGATGATGCAACAGCTTCTCGCCGGAGTGTCGACCCGCCAGTACGAGGCCAGTCTGGAGGCGCGGCCGAGCGGGCGGCGCACCCGGGGCAGCAGCAAGAGCGCGGTCAGTCGCAGCGTGGTGCGGCGGACCCGGCAGCGCCTGCACGAGCAGCTCACGCGGCGCTTGGAGGGGCTCGAGGTCGTGGCCCTGTTCATGGACGGCGTCGTGGTGGCGCAGCAGACGGTGATCGTGGTCCTGGGGATCACGCGCGATGGCACGAAGGTGCCGCTGGGGTTGCGCCTGGGTTCGACGGAGAACGCGGTGGTGTGCACCGACCTGCTGCAGGATCTGCTGGCGCGCGGGCTCGCGCTCGACGGGCGGGTGCTGTGCGTGATCGACGGGGGCAAGGGGCTGCGCAAGGCGCTGGGCGATGTGCTCGGCGATGCCGCGGTCATTCAACGCTGCCAGCTGCACAAGGCCCGGAACCTCGATGCCCTCGTGCCGAAGACCCGTCAAGCCTACGTCCGGGCGAGCCTGCGTCGAGCGTATCGCGCGTCCACGGCGGCCACGGCGCGCCGGCAGCTCATGGCGCTCGCGACGTGGCTGGAGCGCAACGGCCACGCCGACGCCGCGGCGAGCGTCCGGGAAGGGCTGGAGGAAACCCTCACGGTGCTGAAGCTCGGCCTGCCGCCCGGGCTGCGCCGCTTCTTCGCGACGACGAACTGCATCGAGAATCTGATCGGGACGTTGCGTCACGTCACGCGGAACATCAAACGCTGGCGCGACGGCGACATGCGGCGGCGCTGGCTCGGGCTCGGCCTCCTCCGCGCCGCCGAGCGCTTCCGGCGCATCAAGCGGCATACGGAGCTGGGCGCGCTCGTCACGGCGCTCGGCGCCACGAAGATCGCGGAGGACGCCGCGTGAGCGATCGCGACGCCCGTCGCCCAAAATCGCGAGGGCCACAATTGGCCCAGGATCGATCTTCTCGCGAGGGCCACTATGTCGGTACCCCCTCCACGGACGTGAACTCAGGGTATGATGCCGTGCCGTCGCGCTCAGCGAACTTCAACGGCGAGCGGGACAACTCCAGTGTGCCAGACCAACGCCAACGGTCCACCCATGGCCGATGGAGCAAGCGATCGCGGCATCGCTCAGTCCGGCCACGAAAGCCTTTAATCGGGCCCGCTCAGCGTCGTTTTCCCTCGAGTATGGTCGGCCCAATGGGTACCTCCTTGGCTCTTGTCCTTCAACGCTCACGCTCAGCAGCCGGGGCGAGCATCGCGAGCCCCGGACTGCTGAAGCGCGTTGTTCGCCATCACGAACGACGTTGCCACCGCCGAGGATCTCGCTTTGCGTGCATGCAGGCGACGATGACAATGGTATCGCCATAGAGGCGGTAGAAGAGGCCGTAGGGGAAACGCTGCGGAATGAGCGCGCGTCGGGTAACACGGTGCAGGACGGGATAGGCTTCCGGGTGTTCGAGAACACGATCTCGTGTTGCGTTGAGCGCCAGCAGGAACTCCTCGCCCAGGCCCGGCCGCCGCGATTCGTACCATTGATAGGCGTCCTCGATATCTGCTGCAGCCGCGGGTCGGACGATGACTCGCTTCACCGACCGCGGCTACGAATTCGGCTCAGCACCTCGTCCCAGGGGATACCGACTGGCCCCTCAGCATCAAGATCGTCGAGGCGTCGATCGAGCTCGGCACGCTGGGCTGGGGTGAGGGGAAGCGCCTCGGGTACAGCCGCGAGACTGTCCCACAGCTCCTCGAGCAGGCTGAGCCGCTCCTCCGGTGTCAGCGACGCGATGTCGAGGTCACGCTTGCTCATGATGGAAGTATAGCCTCACCGTCTGGCCGTCCGCAGTATGGCGAACGCCCGATTGAGCGGCGGCGGCGCGACGGGTTGGTTGGCCATCTATCCGTCAACGCCGCCCGCTCCAATCGGTCGTTAGTTAGCCGCCTACCTTTCAACCAGGCGCCTGTAAGCCTCCTGTGGATCGACTCCGACAAGGATGTTGAATCCAGGTGCCCGAAAGCTCCCGAACGCCGCCTCGCCTTCGACGAGTTCGACTACCGCAAACTCTGGATCCATGAGCGGGCTCGCGGGCTCACCATCGATGGCAGGCATCCCGTTACTTGCTTGAACGCGGCTGTGTTCATATGACGCCCTAACATTCTCGGCCGACATCTCGAATGAACTCGCGACACGAGCATTTCCGGTCCCACGTCGGAGCAGATGCAGTCTGGCCATGATAGGTTCAAGCTCCGGAACGGCTGGCGTCAGCGGCGCGCCCAGTCATCCGGAGGGCGTTGGTGCACGATCGCCATAAGCTGACAGCAGCCTGGTACTCGCAATTACGGGCACTCATTTGGCGGTCCGTCGCGACAGGGATTCTGCGAGGAAGTTCACAAGCTCTGCGTCGTCAAAGGCAAGCAGAACATCCTGAGCAATTCCTCGTCTCGTTTGAAGATCCGCCGCCTTTACAAGCGCCGGCAGCACAGTCCGGAGATCGTCCGTGGTGAAGAGAAGGATGTGGCTGTCACCACCATCGCGTCTCGCACATAGTTCCGCGGTCACGTTGTTACGTTCAGACCAATCATCACGGTCCTCCGGGTCTTCAACCTCCG
Source organism: Candidatus Rokuibacteriota bacterium (assembly GCA_050731755.1). Lineage (GTDB taxonomy): Bacteria > Methylomirabilota > Methylomirabilia > Rokubacteriales > CSP1-6 > JBOHPP01. The sequence continues at coordinate 3,645 of JBOHPP010000019.1, forward strand.
ACTCAAACCTCACTTCGACAGGCCCCGACCCGCGAAATCGTTCAGCGCTCTTGAGCCATTGGTTGCTAATGAATCCCATTTTGTCGTCCTCTTGTACGGCTAACGTCGGTATCAGCCGAAAGCCGCCGGCTGCATGCCGAAGTTACGCGGCCCCAATCTCAACGAACTCTCCCTCTGAGCTCGGTGCCGGCACGGGCAGCCCGTCCTCCTTGAGGCCGTCGATGTGAAACTCGATGGCCTCGCGGATGAGCTGGAGCGCTTCCTCGCGAGTCTCCCCTACGGCCACACAGCCCGGCAAGTCAGGGACATGCGCTCCCCAGCTCGTCTCGCCCCGCTCAATAACCACCATGTAACGCATCACCGCCATCCTTATTTCTCCTTCTTGAGGCCAGCCTGCTTCAGTATGGCATTCAACGTCCCAGGAGGAACGTCCAGACTCGGCTTACCGGCCACGGCAACGGTTCCGGGCTTGCTCGGATGCTTGTACTGCCGGTGGCTGCCGCGGGTTCGCGCCAGCTGCCATCCATCCTCAGCAAGAAGTCGAATCAGTTCTCCAACCTTCACACACCCCTCGGTATCACTCTCACAGCCGTGTAACGGCGCGCTCAGCGGCCGGAGCGAGCAACGCGAGCCCCGGTCCGCTGAAGCGGCTTGTTCGACGAGCTCCGCTGCTTGGCGGGGCTCCGTGTCGCCGTCCACGCACGCTTCACCTTCTGCGGCAACTCGACGAAGACAAAGTAGTTAGCAGGATAGAGGTAGTCCTCGCCGGATTCGTCGATAACGCGCATGTAGCCGGTAGCGGTCGCGTCCTTGTCGTGCAGCACGCGGTAGACCTTGCGGACCTCGAGATCCTCGGCCCCGCGATTCTCGACGCAGATGGCGAACTCCTTCTCACGTGTCGGCATGGCTCGTCTAAGAACCTCTTTCAGTCTAGGAACCTCTTTATCTTGTAGCGAACGCGTCCGATTCCATGCGCCTCGTACCAGTGAATCTCGGCACGCCGCAACTCGCCGCTGGCGATGCGGACCATGGCGATCCCCTTGAGTTTACGCCAGCGACCCCGACCGTAGTGTCTGCGGAGCCGCGAGAGCTGGCGAATCGACCTCCCGGCCGCGATGGTCTCGATGCCGGTGATCGGCCCGACGATCTCGAAGTACATTGGACCTCATCGCTCGGTCGGAGTCGGCGAACTAGAATTCGGCCACTGGATAGGCTGGTCTGCATAACCGGCAACTCTTCCAGCTGCCTGCAGCCTATCCCGGTGTCGAAGTGAGTCTCGTCTTCCTTCTTCGTCCTTTCCCATCACGGGTTGGGGATGTCCCGGTCTCTGTTGAACTTGAGAACTGAGTAGCGATGGCTCCCGGGTCGGCGTGAGAATCGCGTCGACCAAGACAAACGGTCCCCACGACCGGGGCCAAGGAGCCGCCAATGACGAAGAGAACCGCGGAAGCGCAGCGAACGCAAGCAGAGAATGGGGCCGGCCCGGAGCTGGCTCACCTGGTGGAGCCGATGCTCGCCGGGATGACGATCACGCGCCATCACCTGCTCGCGTGGGTGCATGCGCACGGACTGGCCGCTCTGGACGAGCTGTTCCGCGAGGAGGCCGTGGCCTTGGCTGGGCCGAAGGGCCGGCATCAGATCCAGCGCACGCATCATCACTGGGGCACGACGGCCACCGAGCTGACGTTCGGCGGCCGACGCGTCCAGATCCACCGGCCCCGGGTGCGGGGGACGACCGGCGGGGAAGCGACCTTGCCGTCGGTGGCGGTGTTTCGGGGCCGGGATCCGCTGACCGCGCGGATGATGCAGCAGCTTCTCGCCGGGGTGTCGATGCGCCACTACGAGGACAGTCTCGAGGCGCGGCCGCGCGGGCGGCGCACCCGAGGCAGCAGCAAGAGTGCCGTCAGTCGGACCGTGGTACGGCGGACCCGGCAGCGACTGCACGCGCAGCTCACGCGGCGCCTGGAGGGGCTCGAGGTGGTGGCCCTGTTCATGGATGGCGTCGTGGTGGCGCAGCCGACGGTGATCGTGGTCCTGGGGATCACGCGCGACGGGACCAAGGTCCCGCTGGGGCTGCGCTGGGGCTCGCCGGAGAACGCCGTGGTGTGCCCCGAGCTGCTGCAGGACTTGCTGGCCCGCGGGCTCCCGCTCGCCGGGCGCGTGCTGTGCGTGATCGACGGAGGCAAGGGGCTGCGCAAGGCGCTCGGCGCTGTGCTCGGCGACGCCGCGGTGATCCAACGCTGCCAGCTCCACAAGGGGCGCAACCTCGATGCCCTCGTGCCAAAGTGGCGGCAGGCCTACGTCCGGGCCGCCCTGCGCCGGGCCTATCAGGCGGCCAGCGCGACGATGGCACGCCGCCAGCTGACGGCCCTCGCGACGTGGCTGGAGCGAAATGGCCAGGCCGATGCCGCCACCAGTGGGCGCGAAGGCTTGGAGGAAACGCTCACGGTGCTGAAGCTGGGACTGCCCCCGCGGCTCCGCCGCTTCTTCGCGACGACGAACTGCATCGAGAATCTGATCGGCACCCTGCGCCACGTCACGCGGAACATCAAGCGCTGGCGCGACGGGGACATGCGACGGCGGTGGGTCGGGCTCGGCCTGCTCCGCGCCGCCGAGGGCTTCCGGCGCATCAAGCGGCATGGCGAGCTGAGCGCGCTCGTGACCGCGCTCGCCGCCGCGACCGCCTCGGAGCGCGCCGCGTGAGCCGCCGCGGCCACCGTCTCCGCAACGCGAGGGCCACAATCGGCTCAGGATCGATCTTCTCGCAGGGGACCGCTATGTCGGTATCCCCCGCGTTGCTGTGAACTGAGGGTATGATGCCTGCCGCCGCGCTCAGCCAAGTTCAACAGCGGGCGGGACAACCCCCACGGGTTTCCATGTGGAGGCTGCGCTTCCGCACGATCGGATAGGCTGCAGAGTCCCACAGCCTATCTCGTCGCAGTTGGGTTCAAACGCAGCGTGCCGGGTCATGGGGCGAACATCCGATCGACCGGACTCCGCACGGCGGCCGGGCCGCGGTTGAGGACGTGCTGTAGATCATTGTGGTGCTCACGTCCCGATGTCCCAGCAGTTCCTGCACGGTGCGGATGTCGTGGCCGTCCTCGAGCAGATGCGTCGCGAACGAGTGGCGGAGTGAGTGAGGGCTGGCGCGCTTGGCAATCCCGGCCCGGCGCACGGCATCCTTCACGGCGCGCTGCAGGACGGACTCGTGCAGGTGGTGCCGGCGCAGCTGGCCGGTCAGCCGATCGCGGTAGATGCGTGTGGCAGGGAAGACCCATTGCCAGGCCCATTCTCGGCCGGCGTTTGGGTATTTCCGGAGCAGAGCGGTTGGCAGCTCTACCCAGCCCGCCCCCACGGTCAGATCGCGTTGATGCTGGGCACGGACACCCGCGAGGTGCCGCGCGAGATCCGCCTTGACCACGGCCGGCAGCATCGTGACTCGGTCCTTGTCGCCCTTACCGCCACGGACGACGATCTGGTTCGCAGAGAAGTCGACATCCTGGACTCGGAGCCGGCAGCACTCGAGCACTCGGCGCCCGGCGCCATAGAGGAGGCAAGCCATGAGGCGTGGCATGCCGTCGAGCCGCCCGAGCACGGCGCGGACGTCCCCGCGTGTGAGGACGACCGGCAGCCGCTCGGGGCGCTTGGCGCGCACGATGTGGTCGAGCCACGGGAGATCGACTTCCAGCACGTCGCGATAGAGGAACAGGAGGGCGCTCAGGGCTTGGTTCTGGGTAGAGGCGGCGACGCGGCCGTCGACCGCAAGCGAAGTGAGGAACCCCGTGATCTCAGGCGCCCCCATCTCCGCGGGATGGCGCTTGCCGTGAAAGAAGATGTACCGGCGAATCCAGGCTACGTAGGCGTCTTCGGTGCGGACGCTGTAATGTCGGGCGCGCAGAGCGGCGCGGACGCGGTCGTGGACTGGCCCGGCGCGCGGCGTCGTTTTCTCGGACGGTCAGCGGACGCCGGTGAGCCGCTCTAGCGACGTCCAACTCCGGCCCGATGGTCTTCAGGAGCCCCGTGACCGCCGCCCCCTTTCGTTCCGGATCTGTGGAATATAGCGTGCTGCTCCCATGGCGGCCAGCTGTATCTGACCGGAGACGGCCATTCGGCGCTTGGGCCCACGCTGCTCTCCTAGCGCGTTGACCCGCGGGGTTCATCGACGACTCTGACGATTCATCGGAACCGGGGCATGACCTCGCGGGCGAACAGCTCCATCGAGCGGCGGATCTTGTCCTGGGGCAGGCCGCCGAAGTTCATCCAGCAGAGCACCTGGCCCACACCCATCTGGCGCATGGTCTCGATGTGGCGGGCCACGGTGTCGGGCGAGCCGAAGGCCAACGTCTCGCGCACGAGGCCTTCCCAGGTCACTTTGCCCAGGCGCTCGGCCATGGCCCGGAAGGCCGGCTGCAGGCTGGGGTGCGAGTCCTCGATCCGCTCGGGAATGACGAACCGCCGGAACGACTCCTGGTACCAGAGCTCGTACGGCTTGGCTTCCTCAAACGCACGCACGTCGGTCTCGGCCACGTAGATCTGGCGGGAGACGCCCCAGCGGCTCAGCAGGTCACGGACCTCAGCCTCCGTGCGGCCGGACTTTCTAAGCGTGTCCGTATAGATGTCGCGGTTGGTGACGAGCTGGTCAACCGTCCCATAGAGGATGGAGTTGAGCATCGGCCAGCCGCGCAGCGCGGTGTTCTCGATGCCGTCCTTGCTCACGCACACCTGGTAGAGCGGGGGATGCGGCTTCTGCACGGGCTTGGGGATCACGCGGGCTTCGGGAATGCGGTAGAAGCGGCCCTCGTGGCTGAAGCGTTCCTCGGTCCAGGCCCGCAGCACGATGCTCACCGTCTCGTCGAAGCGCTCGCGGCTCTCCTCCTGGGGCACGTGATAGCCCTTGAACTCGGCCGGGCGGTTGCCGCGCCCCACGCCCACGTCCAGGCGCCCGCCGGAGATGATGTCGATCAGCGCGGTCTGCTCGGCCAGGCGCAGCGGATGGTGGAAGGGCAGGATGAAGGCGGCCAGGCCGATGCGCACGCGGCGGGTCCGGGAGGCGGCGGCCGCGGCCAGCGTGGCCGGATCCACGGCCAGACCGTAATCGATGAAGTGGTGCTCGGTGAGCCACACCTCGTCGAAGCCCAGCTCCTCGGCCCACTCCATCTGCCGGAGCTCGTCGTGGATGATGCCGGCGTGCTCGAGCCCCGGCGGCGCCTGAAAGAAGAAGAACGTCCCGAACCGCATGTCAGTCCCCCATCCCGGCCATGCGTTCCAGCGTGGTGATCAGCGCGGCCAGGTCCTCGCCGCCGTGACCGGCGGCGACCATGGCCGTCGTGAGCTGCTGGGCGAGGCTGGTGAGCGGCAGCGCCACGCCCAGACGCAGTCCCTCGTCCAGCATGAGCTTGAAGTCTTTCAGGAACAGGTCGGCCTTCATCTGGGGCTCGAAGCGGCGCTGGACCATGAGCGGGCCGCGCACGTCGAGCATCCGCGAGCCGGCCGCGCTCTCGCGCAGGATGTCGAGCAACCGCGCCGGATCGAGCCCGCCCTTGGTGCCCAGCACCAGCGCCTCGGCGACGGCCGCGGTGTTGAGGCCGACCAGGAGGTTGGTGACCAGCTTGACCAGCGAGGCCTGACCGATCTCGCCCACGTGCAGCGTCTTGCGGGCGATGGCGTCGAAGACCGGCCGGCAGGTCTCGAGCAGCGCGCGGTCGCCGCCCACGAAGATCGTGCAGTCCCCCCGCGCGACCATGGCGCTCGTCCCGCTCATGGGCGCGTCGAGGAAGCCCAGGCCCCGGGCGGCCGCCGCCCCGGCCAGCGTCCGCGTCAAGCCCGGCGAGATCGTGCTCATCTGGATGATGGTGGCCCCACGTCGCGCCGTCTCCACGAGCCCGCCCGGGCCGCGCACCACGGCGTCGGCGCTGTCGAGCGACGGCAGGATGGTGAAGATCGCGTCCGCGGCGGCCGCCTCGGCGACGCTGGCCACCGCCTTGAGCCCACGGTCGGACAGCGCCCGCATGACGTCCGGGCGCGTGTCGTAACCCACTACCTCGAGGCCGGCTTCCAGGAGCCGGGAGGCCACCGCGCCACCCAGAAGACCCACGCCGACGATGCCGATGCGCCTCATCACTCGCTCCTCAATTCCCGCCAAGCCAGAACGGTGTCGCCCGGCCCAGCCGCTCGAGCACCTGGCGCCGCTCCTCGTAGCGCTTGGGATACCAAAAGGAGAGATAGTTGTGGTCCAGCAGGTGACGCCGACTCGGCGTTCCGAACAACGCCGCCAGATCGGCGAGGGCGATCAGACCCTCTCCGGATCTCGGGTTGAAGAGTGCCCACTGGCGGACGTGCTCTTCCGACCGGAAGAGATTCATCCCGCTTCAGATGAATGGCAGCCTGGCTTTTGCCACGGTCCAGGGGTGGTTGAGATGTCCGACGGTCTCGGCCGGCTCCACGTGCAGCAAGCGCCCATCCTGCATCTCCAGCCTGATGGGGTCACCGCAGTCCAGACAGGGCGCTTCGATGCGCACCACGCGACCGGTAAAGAGCCAGGTGACCGCCAGTGACTCGAATCCACACTGGGCGAACCATCGCTGCTGGCCACCGACCGAGATCCGGTGCTGGGTCGGCAAGTTGTTGAAGGGCGGAAACGACGCGATGTAGTCAGTCTCGGGGAACAGCCAGCCGGGGACGAAGGCCTCGATGACGGCGTGGAGCAGGCGCCGACCTTCCTCGACCCGGCGGTCCAGGGCGCGGGCGAGCTCGGTGTAGTGCGGCGCCTGTCCGGTCTCCACCAGGCGTCGCATGATGGCCTGAAAGGTGCGATCGAGCGTATCGGTATCCGTCGTCATCCTGTCCCCGCCGGTACCTGTCCCAGGCCAAGGTACCTCGACTTGATCTCCTCGTTCTGCCACAGCTCCTGGGGGCCGCCCGAATACACGATGCGGCCGCGCGACAGCACGTGGACGTGGTCGGCCACCCGGAGGGCCAGCGGCAGGTTCT
>JBOHPP010000020.1:0-27074 GCA_050731755.1 Candidatus Rokuibacteriota bacterium
GTCGTACTCGGAAGTGGTGTCCTCGATCTGCGCGCGGATTTGCTTGACGCGCCCTTCGATCGCTGACGACGCGCCGCCGCCTTCGACGATCGTGGTGTTGTCCTTGTCGATGGTGACCTTCTTCGCCTTGCCCAGGTCATCGAGCTTGATGTTCTCGAGCTTGATGCCGAGGTCTTCGGTGATGGCGCGGCCGCCGGTGAGCACCGCGATGTCCTCGAGCATGGCCTTGCGGCGGTCGCCGAAGCCCGGCGCCTTCACCGCGGCGGCCTGCAGCGTGCCGCGCAGCTTGTTGACGACCAGCGTCGCCAGCGCTTCACCGTCGACGTCTTCGGCGATGATGAGCAGCGGACGGCTGGCGCGGGCCACCTGCTCGAGCAGCGGCAGGAGGTCCTTCATCGAGCTGATCTTCTTCTCGTGGATCAGGATGACCGGGTTCTCGAGCACCACTTCCATGCGCTCGGGGTCGGTCACGAAGTAGGGCGAGAGGTAGCCGCGGTCGAACTGCATGCCCTCGACCACATCCAGGACGGTGTCGGCCGACTTGGACTCCTCGACCGTGATGACCCCGTCCTTACCGACCTTCTCCATGGCCTCGGCGATGAGGTTGCCGATGGTCTTGTCGTTGTTGGCGGCGATGCTGGCGACCTGGGAGATCTCCTTCTTGTCCTTGGTCGACTTGGAGAGCTTCTTCATCTCCTCGACCACCGCGTCCACCGCCTGCTCGATGCCGCGCTTGAGCCCCAGGGGGTTGGCCCCGGCGGTCACGTTCTTCAGCCCCTCTCGGAAGATCGCCTGGGCCAGCACCGTCGCTGTCGTCGTTCCATCACCGGCCACGTCGGATGTTTTCGACGCAACCTCTTTGAGCATCTGGGCCCCCATGTCCTCGTAGGGATCCTTGAGCTCGATCTCCTTGGCGACGGTCACGCCGTCCTTGGTGATGGTGGGGCTGCCGAACTTCTTGTCGATCACCACGTTGCGGCCCTTGGGCCCGAGCGTCGCCTTGACCGCCGAGGCCATGATGTTGACGCCCTTGAGCAGGGCCGCCCGTGCCTCCTCGTCGAATTTCAGCTGCTTCGGCATCTGTCGCTTCCCTCCTTAGGATGGTTACTCGAGAATGGCCAGGACGTCCTCCTCCCGGAGGATGAGGTAGTCCTTGTCGTCGATCTTGACCTCGGAGCCGGAGTACTTGCCGAACAGGATCCGGTCGCCGGCCTTGACGTCGAGCGGGATCTTCTTGCCGTCCTCGGTCACCTTGCCGTTGCCGACGGCGATGACCTTGGCCTCCTGCGGCTTCTCCTTGGCCGTGTCCGGAATGATGATGCCTCCCTTGCGAACCTCCTGCTCCTCGACCCGCTCCACGAGGATGCGGTCATGCAACGGACGAATCTTCATAACCCCCTTGCCTCCTCTGTCGGTGGTGGTCCCTGGCTGCTTGGGTGTGGGAGTCCCCGGCTGTTGCTTGGGCGCCTTCGTCTTCTCTTGAGCCACGCGTGTGCTCCTACGGGTATGAATTAGCACTCGGCAAAAGCGAGTGCTAATATTAGCCTCCGCCGAGGGGGCGATCAAGCCCAAAATTCAGGGGGGCGAAAATGGCAAAAAGAATATTGATCTCAAATATTTTGCCAGAGGAGAGCCGGCGGCTGATCCCCCGGGGGGTCGAGGTCGACTATAACCCGGCAGACGAGCCGCTTGCCAAGGCGGACCTCCTCCGTCGCCTCCGAGGTGCCGACGGCCTGATCTGCCACATCATCAGCGCCATCGACGACGAGGTCCTTGGGGCCTCGCCCACCCTGAAGGTCGTCTCGAACGTCGCCGTCGGCTACAACAACATCGACGTAGGGGCGGCCCGGCGCCGGGGCATCGTGGTGACGAACACGCCCGACGTCCTCACGGAGACCACCGCCGACTTCGCCTGGGCCCTGCTCATGGCCGCCGCCCGCCGTGTGGTCGAGGCCGACCAGTACGCGCGCTCAGGCCAGTGGCGGGCCTGGAAGTGGGACCTGCTGTGGGGGGGGGACGTGTATGGGAAGACCCTGGGCATCCTCGGTTTCGGCCGTATCGGCCGGGCGGTGGCGCGCCGGGCCGGGGGCTTCGGCATGCGCATCCTGTATCACGATGCCCAGCGGCCGGATCCGACTGTCGAGCGCGACTTGCGCGCGACGTACGCCGACCGGGACATGCTGCTTCGGGAATCGGACTTCGTGACCGTGCACACCCCGCTGCTGCCGGAGACGCGGCACCTCATCGACGAGGCCGCCCTGCGGGCCATGAAGCGGACGGCGATCCTGGTCAACGCGGCCCGTGGCCCCATCGTCGACGAGGCGGCTTTGGTGCGCGGCCTCAGCGAGGGATGGATCGCGGGGGCGGGGCTCGACGTCTTCGAGGAGGAGCCGAAAATTCACCCGGGGCTGCTGCCCCTGAAGAACGTCGTGCTGGCGCCGCACATCGCCAGCGCCTCCCTGGACACGCGCCTAGCCATGGCCGCGCTGGCCGTGCGCAATTGCCTGGCCGTCCTGGAGGGCAAGCCAGCCATCACCCCCGTGCCCTGAGGGGCGCCGGGCCGTGATAAGAATGGAGGCCAGTGGCGCTCCTCACGCTCTCGCACGTCACCAAGCGCTTTGTCGCTGACCGGCCCCCGGCCGTTGACGGCCTCAGCGTGGCCGTCGAGCGCGGCCAGATCCTGGCCCTCCTTGGGCCTTCGGGCTGCGGGAAGACGACCACCCTGCGTCTCATCGCCGGCTTCGAGGCCCCTGAGCACGGCCAGATCGTCATCGGCGAGCGGGTGATGGCCGACGCCGCCCAGGGCGTCGCCGTCCCGCCGGAAGAGCGCGGCGTCGGCGTCGTGTTCCAGGATTACGCGCTCTTCCCTCATCTGACCGTGGAGCAGAACGTCGGCTTCGGCCTGCACGCGCGGCCTCGCGATGAGCGGCTCCGGCGCGTCCGCAGCGTGCTCGACCTCGTCGGCCTCGCCGAGTTCGCCGATCGCTACCCCCACGAGCTGTCGGGCGGGCAGCAGCAGCGGGTGGCCGTCGCGCGGGCGCTGGCCCCGGCCCCCACCGTCATGCTGCTCGACGAACCGTTCTCCAACCTGGACGCCGACCTCCGCAGCCAGATGCGGGACGAGGTCGAGAAGGTCCTGCGCGGCACCGGCACCACCGCGGTCTTTGTGACCCACGACCAGGAGGAGGCCTTCACGATCGCCGACGTGGTGGGGGTGTTGAACCAGGGCCGCCTCGAGCAGCTCGGCCCCCCGGAAACGATCTACCATCACCCGGCCACGCCCTTCGTGGCCGAATTCGTGGGCGCCGCGGACTTCTTGCCCGGCATCGTGACCTCCCAGGGTGTCGTCACCGAGGTCGGCGTCTTCGGCAACGTTGAGGGACGGGAGCCGGGCGAGAAGGTACAGGTGATGATCCGGCCGGACGACATCACCTTCGTCCCCGCCGAGAACGGCGAAGCGGTCATCCTCCACCGCTACTTCCGGGGCTCGGAGAACCTCTACTGCCTGGGGCTGGCCTCCGGCCATCGGGTGCACTCGTCGCAGCCCTCGGCCGCCGCCTTCCCTCCGGGGATGCGCGTGCGCCCCGAGGCGCACGTGCTCCACGTGGTGACCTTCCCGGCGGAGTAGTGGCTCAGACGGTCCGGTAGGCCTCGCTGCGTCCGGCTTGCAGCCGCCGCTCGAGACGGGCGTGGCGGTACCGCAGCGCCTGCAGCACCGTGGGCATGGCTGCGGCCGCGGCGGCGAGTTCCAGCGCTTCCCTCACGACCGCGCGCGCGGTGGCCAAGTCGCGACGGCGATGCTCGTGATACTTGGCGAGCTCCTCCCACGGGCGGAGGTCGAAGACCGCCGTCCCCGCCGCCGCCTGCCACAACTCACACGCGGCGTCCCAGTGCGCCTTGCGCTTCTCCCAGAGCGCGAGCCGCAAACGGGCGCGGTGGGCATCGAGCCCATCGAGCCCCGCGCCCAGGGCCTCGCGGTAGCAGGCGGCGCTCCGATCGGGGTCGACACGTTCCCACAGCCGCCCCAGGCCTGCCAGCTCTGCCGGCAGCAGCGCCGCGAGGGGCCCGTCGAGGGCGCGGGTGAACCAACCGAGCAGGGCGGCCAGCGAGAGCACATCTGCCCGGTTGTGGCTGAAGACCCGGGCCAGCGGCGCGGCGCGCCGGTGGCGGAGGTAGTCGAAGTACAGGGCGGGAATGAGCGCGCCCGGCACGTCCTCGTCCCGGATGAGGCCGAGCACCTCGCGCTCGAGGGTCCCCAGGCGGCAGTCCTCGAACCGGGACGCCCAGACGCGACGGGCCGGGTGCAGGAGATCGACGTGGCCAAGCGTGCCCGGCCACCGGCGCCGGGCCAGGACGAAGCGCGTCTCGAGCAACGGCAGGTCGAACCCGGTGCCGTTGAAGGTGACGAGGCCACTGGCCCCGGTCAGCAGTGGCTCCAGGGCCGCCAGCAGCGCCGGCTCCTCGTCGAAATCGCGCATGAAGTGCTGGATCACCACGAAACGGTCGGCCTCCGCGTACCCGACGCCGACCAGGAACGCGTAGGTCCCGGTCCCGCCCGCCAGGCCCGTGGTCTCGGTGTCGAGGAAGACAAGCCCCCGCGTCTCGGGGGCCGCCAGCGGGGCCCGGGCGATGAGGCCCAGCGCCGCGGGGGAGACGTCCTGCGCGTGGGCCAAGGCGAGTCGTCCATGCTGGTGGCTGAGCGGGTACTCGCGACGGACGACCACCAGGGGGCCGTCAGCCGTCTCCACCAGCTCACCGCCGACGATCTTCTCCACCGGCTCGGGCGCCGGCCGGGGCGGCCGGGCCTGCTCGATCCGCCGGACGATCCGTCGCAGTTCCTCCAGCGTCCCGCTGCGGGAATCGTCGGCACGCCGGGTGGCGACCGCCCCGAAGTCCGCGGCGCGGCCGGGAGGGTCAGCGGGTGAGAGCACGCAGGAGTGCCGCCGCCGTCGCCTTGGCCCGGCGGCCCACCTCGTTCACCGGGCCCACGCAGGACGGGCAGCCCCAGCGGCACGGGCACGCCTGGAGCGTCTCGAGCCCGCGCTGCAGGAGCAGCGGGAGGACATCGAACACGCGCTCGGCGAGCCCAATCCCGCCGGCGTGGGCGTCGTAGAGGTAGATGGTCGGGTTGAACCGCTCCGCGCTCATGAGCCGCCGCTTGGCGCTCTCTCGGGTGGCCACCGCGCCGGTCTCGGCCGGCGTCGTGTCCCCCAGCCAGGAGCCGAGGTCGCGGATGTCGCAGAGCAGGAAGATGGGCGCCAGGTGGTGGAGGAGGTAGGTGACGGCCCGCAGCCCGTCGATGAGCTCTTCGCGCGAGGGACTGACCCGGCCGAGCACCGCCTCGGGGACGGTGATCCAGGCGGCCGTCGTCTGCATCTCCTGCTGGGGCAACTCCACCTCGCCGGACCCGACGTTCTCCAGCGTGCCCAGCTTGATCTTCTTGAACCCCACCACCTTCTCGGCGACCAGCACCTCACCCTGCTCGACCAGGGATCCGGATTGCTCGCGATCGCCGAGACGCCGGAGAATCCAGACGCCCTTGGCGCTGATGGCGTCGGTGAAGTAGTCGACGCTCACGCGCTTGACGTAGGCGACCTTCTCCTCGTCCTCCCGGTAGCGCAGCTCCTGCACCTCGTAGGGCTCGCTCTCCACCATATAGATCGCCTTGGGATAGATGGTGGCGAAGGCGCTGCCCCAGTCCACCTCGGCGATGATCTGCCGCCGCTTGGTCTGCTTCTCGTCGCGGGCGGTGGTGTCAATGACGACGAAGTTGTCGCTGGTCACCGTGCGGAGTGAGATGTGGTCGGCCGGGTAGGTCTCGGAGGCCCAGTGCCAGCGACTGCCCGCCTGGTGGAGCAGGCCCTCGTCCTCGAGGGCGGCCAGGAAGCGCCGGACGTCGAGGTCACCAAACCGCTCGACGTCCTCGCTGGCGGCGCCCGGCCCGAAGGGCAGCTCGAAGACAGCGCACTTGAGGTGGTTCGCCAGGATGAAGGGATTGTCGGGGTTGATCCGCGCGTGCTCGGGCGGGGTGCCGAAGAGGTAGTCAGGATGCGTGACCATGAACTGGTCCAGCGGCGCACTGGTGGCCACGAAGAGCGCGGCGGACTGCCCGGCGCGGCGGCCGGCGCGCCCGGCCTGCTGCCAGAGGGAGGCGATCGTCCCCGGATAGCCCGCCAGCACGGCGACGTCCAAGTGGCCGATGTCCACGCCCAGCTCGAGCGCGTTCGTGGAAACCACGCCGAGCACCTCGCCCGACCGCAGGCCCTGCTCCACGGCCCGCCGGCGGGTGGGCAGGTAGCCGCCGCGGTAGCCGCGGACGATGCCCGCGTCGCCGGTCTTGTCAGCCACGCCCTGCTTGATCGTCGACAACAGGACTTCGGTCGCCAGCCGGCTCTGGGCGAACACGATGGTCGGGACCCGCGCCTGGAGAAACCGCAGGGCCAGCCGGGCCGTCTCCGAGAGGTATGGCGCGCGGATCCCCAGCTCGGGGTTCACGACCGGAGGGTTGTAGCAGAGGACGAGCTTGTCCCCGGTCGGCGCCCCGCTCTCGGCCACCTCCTCCACGCTCTCTCCGGTGATCCGCTCGGCCAACTCCCGCGGGTTGGCGATGGTCGCCGAGGCCATGATGAACTGGGGCGCCGAGCCGTAGTGCCGGCACAGGCGGCGGAGCCGGCGGATGACGTTGGCCACGTGGCTGCCAAAGACACCGCGGTACGCGTGCAGCTCGTCGACGATCACGTACCGGAGGTTCTGGAACAGGACGGCCCACTTGGTGTGGTGGGGCAGGATCCCGGAATGGAGCATGTCGGGGTTCGTGAGGACCACGTTGGCGCGCGCACGAACCGCTCGTCTGGCATCCTGAGGCGTGTCGCCGTCGTAGGTGAACATCCGCAGCTCGGGCAGGCTGCGGGCCAGCCCCTCCAGCTCGGCCAGCTGGTCCTGGGCCAGGGCCTTGGTCGGGAACAGGTAGAGCGCGCGCGCGTCGGGCTGAGCCAGCAGCGCCTGGAGCACCGGGAGGTTGTAGCAGAGCGTCTTGCCCGAGGCCGGCGGCGTGACGACGACGACGTGGTGCCCCTTCTCGATGAACGACCACGCGTGCGCCTGATGGGAATAGAGCTCCTTGATGCCGCGGGCCCGGAGGGCCTCGGCGAGCCGCGGATCCAGCGACGTCGGGAACGGAGCGAGCACCGGGGGGCGCGCGGGAAACTGACGAAGCGTCGTGATGCACGGCCCGGTCGACGGCGACGTCAAGAGATCGTCGAGGATCTCGCCGAGCATCGCGCCTCACTCTATCACGCTCGCCCCGCCGGGCAGAACACGCCCGGCACGTCTCCGGCCGGGATCGGCCCCGGGGGTACACTCAGACGCGCGCGTTCGCCAGGAGGTGGTGACCGACGGTGCGGGACCCCGCGCTGAGACCGCTGCGCCCGACCTATTGGCTGCCCCCGCTGCTGTGGATGGCGGTGATCCTCGCGCTGTCGACCGACGCCGCGAGCAGCGCCCACACGTCCCGGGTCCTGGTGCCGCTCCTGCGCTGGGCCATGCCCGGGGCCAGCCCGCTCCAGATCGAGGCGCTGCACGACCTGGCGCGCAAGATGGCCCACCTTACCGAGTACGCCATCCTGGCCACGCTGTGGTTCTGGGCTCTCGTCCGCGGCGCCGGCTGGTCCGTCCGTCGGGCGGTGGCCGGCGGCCTCGGCATCTGCCTGATCTGGGCGGCCGCCGACGAGTTCCACCAGACGTTCGTCCTGAGCCGGACGGGCAGCCTCGGCGATATCGTGATCGACCTCGCCGGCGCCGGGGGTGCGTTGGCCGTGGCGCGGTGGGGCTGGCGCACCGCCGACGCCTTGACCACGGCCCTGCTGTGGGCCGCCGCCGTCGGCGGGACGCTCGTCATCGCCGTGAACCTGAGCGCCGACGTTCCGTCGGGCGTCCTCTGGCTCACCGTGCCGGCCGCGATCCTGCTCCTGCTCGTCCGTTGGCGGCGCCGGCCGCCCTGACGGTTCCTTCCTCGGCGCTCACGACGCTCAGGCCCGCCGGAGCCGGGCCACCGCCTCGATATGCGGCGTTTGCGGGAACATGTCGACGGGCTGCACCCACTCCAGCCGATAGCCCCGGCCCAGGAGCTCGCCCACGTCGCGGGCCAGCGTCGCTGGATTGCAGGACACGTAGACGAGTCGCGCCGGGGCCAGGGCCAGGAGCGCTCCCAGCGCTTTGGGATGAAACCCGGCGCGCGGCGGGTCGGCCACAGCGACTTCGGCCCGCACGCCCGTTTGCACCAGCGCCGGCAGGACGTGGCGTACTTCTCCGGTCAGGAAGGTGCAGTTCTCGATCCCGTTCGCCCGGGCATTGCGAACCGCGTCGGCCACGGCGGCCGCCGACAGCTCGATGCCGTACACGCGGCGGCAGCGCCCGGCCAGGAGGAGGCTGATGGCTCCTGTCCCCGAGTAGAGGTCGACGACCGTCTCGGCCCCGGTGAGCGCCGCGGCTTCGCCAACGAGCCCGAACAGGCGCTCCGCCTGGAGCGTGTTCGTCTGAAAGAACGAGTTGGCCGAAATCTGGAACCCGACGTCGCCCAGCTGCTCGGTGATGTGGTCCCGCCCGAGGAGCAGGTGCTCCTCGGTCCCCACCGCCACCGCCGCCTTCTTGGCGTTGACGTTGAGCACCACGCTGCTCACCGCGGGCACGCGGGCCCGGAGGGCCTGGGCCACGGGTCCCAGGGGCTCCATGTCGGGGGCGGCGGCGACGATGTTGACCATGGCGTCGCCGGTGCATCGGCCCTCGCGCAGGGTGACGAAGCGCAGCAGTCCCTGCTCGCGCTCGGGGTCCCAGACGCCGAGGCGGCGCTCTCGAGCCTGACGCCGCATCTCGTCCAGCAGCGCGTTCATCGTGTCGGACTGGAGCAGGCACCGCTCGATGTCCAGCACCACGTCGTAGCGATCGGCCTCGTGCAAGCCGATGATTGGATCGCCGCCGGCGCCCACGACGGTAAACTCCATCTTGTTACGATAGCCGTAGGGCGCTGGCGCGGGCAGGATCGGCCGCAGCTCGAACGAGCCGGCGGCGCCGAGCCGGGCCAGGCACTCGCGCACCTGACGTTCCTTGAACGCGAGCTGGGCCGAGTAGTCGATATGCTGCAACCGGCAGCCCCCGCAGCGGCCGAAGTACGGGCAGGGGGCCTGCACGCGGTGGGGCGAGGGCGTGTCGACCGCCTCGACCACACCGCGACCGTAGCGGGCGCGGGTTTCGGTGACGCGCACGCGGAGCCGGTCGCCAGGAACGCCCCCGCGCACGAACATGACGTAGCCGTCGACGCGTCCCACGGCTTCGCCGCCGAAGGCGAGATCGTCGATCGCGAGCTCGATGACGTCGCCGCGACGCGGTTTTGCCATGCCCGAGGCCACTATAAAGGTCGGCCGGAGGGTCGTCAACGCGACGACGCTGCGATCTGCTGGCCCCGGCGCGTGGGGCGGGGGTATGATAGCTTGCCGTGAGGGGGTCGACTCCGCGCGCCATCGCCGATCTGTTAGCCAGCGCCATGCCCGAGTTGCAGGACCGGCTCGCGGTGGAGCGGATGCGGGGCGCTTGGTCCGCGCTGGTGGGCGCGGAGATCGCCGGCCACGCTCGACCGCGACGTCTTCTCGGCGGCGACCTGGAGATCGTGGTCGACAGTTCCCCCTGGCTTCAGGAGCTCACCCTGCGTTCGACCGAGTTGCGCGCGCGGATCGTCGCGCGCTTCCCCGAGGTGCGCGCCCTCGGTTTCCGGCTGGGCCCACTGCCGCCCGAACGCCGGGACACCGGCGAGGCTCCGCGACGGCCACGGGCGCTCGACGCCGAGGCCGCGCGCGAGATCGACGTGGCGGTGGCGGCAATCCCCGACGCGGGACTCCGCACGGCGGCACGGCGGCTGCTCACGAGGGCCCGGCAAGCTCCGCTGGCCGGGGCTGTCGCTCTCGTCCTGGCCGCGTCCCTCGCCGCCGGCTGCGCCACCGCCGGACGAGGCACCGCCGTCGCCAACCGCGAGGCGCCGCGGCAACCGGCGCCGGTGGGGCAGGCCAAGGCCGCCGAGGCGTACTACCATTACACCCTCGGCCAGCTCCACGCCCAGGCCGGCCGCTTCACGGATGCGACGGCGGCGGTCCAGGAGGCGCTGAAGCGTGACGGACAGTCAGCCTTCCTGTGGCGCGAGCTGGCGCAGTGGCTGGCCCGGGCCGAGCAGCCGGCCGACGCGGTGCGAGCCGCCCGTCGCGCCGTCGAGCTGGCCCCCCAGGACCCGGCCTCCCATCTCACCTTGGCCGAGCTCCTGCGCGGGCAGCGCCGGTATGCCGATGCCGAGGCCGAGCTGGACAAGGTCATCGGGCTCAACCCCGACGCCGAGGAGCCCTACCTCATGCTCGCCCGCTTCCACGTCGAGCAGAAGGCGTACGACCGGGCCCGCGCCGTGCTCTTGCGGCTGGCCGAGCGCCACCCGCGCCTGGCGCAGGCTCAGTTCCTCCTCGGTCGGTTGGCCGTCGAGACCGAGAGCCTCGATGAGGCCATCACCCGGTTGACCCGAGCCGTCCAGCTGGATCCCGACCACGACGGGGCGTGGACGGCCCTCGGCTACGCATACGAGGCCAAGCGCGAGCCCAACAAGGCGGTCGAGGTCTACCGGGAGGCGGTGAAGTCGAACCCGGACAACCCGGCCTTCGTGGAGCGGCTGTCCGACCTGCTCATCCGCCTCGGCCGCTTTCCCGAGGCCCAGGCCGAGGTGGAGGCCCTCACCGACCAGGCGCCTCGGGACGCGCGGCTCTGGATGAAGCTGGGCGCCGTCTACTACGAGCAGAAGCTGTGGGACAAAGCGGCCGAGTCCTTCCGGCGCGCGGCCATGCTGGAGCCCAGTAATTTGAGAGCCCGCTACTTTCTGGCCACGAGCCTCATGGACGCCGGCCGCGACGACGACGCCCGCGTCGAGCTGGAACGCATTCTGCGGCTCGACCCGCGCTCGATCGACGCCCGCATCCAGCTCGGCTTCCTGCACGGCCGGGCCAAGCGCTACGACCAGGCCATCGCACTGCTGCGGGAGGCGGTGAACCTCGAGCCCAAGCGGCCGGAGCTCTTCCTCTATTTGGGCAGCGCCTACTTCCGGGCCAAGCAGTACGAGCGCGCCGCCGAGACCCTGCAGGAAGGGCTGACGCTCGACGCCAACAACAGGGACCTCCACTTCCAGCTCGGCGTCGTCTTCGAGAAGCAGCAGCGATTCGACGAGGCGGTCCGCACCTTCCGCCGGGTGATCGCGCTCGATCCCCGGCACGCCGAGGCCTACAACTACGTGGGCTACATGTACGCCGAGCGGGGGGACAATCTCGACGAAGCCATTCAGTTCATCTCCAAAGCCCTCGACCTGGAGCCGGACAACGGCTACTTCATCGACAGCCTCGGCTGGGCGTACTACCAGCAGGGCCGCTACGTCGACGCGCTGCGGGAGCTCAAGCGCGCCGTGGAGAAGGCACGGGAGCCCGATCCCGTCCTCTACGACCACCTGGGCGATGCGTACGCCAAGAACGACCTGAACGACGAGGCCATGGCCGCCTGGGAGAAGTCGCTCCAGCTTGACCCCTCCGCCGACGGCGTGAAGAAGAAGCTGGAGGAGCTGCGGACCCGTCTGCAGCGGGTCAAGCGTGAGCGCTCGAAGGTCACGCCCTAGCCTCGCCCTTCTCGGGCTCCTGCTCCTGGCCGGCTGCGTGCGCGCGCTGCCCCCGCTGCGCGCGCCCATCGACGAGGAGGCCCGCCGGGCCGTCGCGCTGCTGACGGCGCGCTGGCAGGAGTTCTCCGACCTGCGCACCATCCTCGACGTGGAGATCCGCCGGGGCAAAGAGCGGCAGGCGCTGACCGGCGTCCTGCTGGCCAAGGCCCCCGATTCCGTCCGCTTCGAAGCCCTGTCCCCCTTCGGTCAGCCCGTCCTCCTGTTCACGATCCACGACGGCTGGCTGACGGCCTACGACGCGGCCACCGACGAGGCGACGATCGGGCCGGCCACGGCCGACACGGCCGCCGGGCTCCTCGGCCTGCCCCTCGAGCCTGACGACCTCGTTGGCGTGCTCGGCGGGCGGGTCGTGCCGCCCAAGGATCTGCGCGTCGCTCAGGTGCTGCCCCCAGACGAGCAGGGACCCTCGCTGGAGATGATCGGCACCGTGCACCGGCAGCGCGTCTGGATGGACTTCACGAGCGGCCGTGTCCGCCAGCTCGACATCACGGGCGGCCGCTATGAGGTTCGAGTCACCTACCTGCCCGACGGCGACGGCCGTCCGCGGGGATTCGACCTCAGCGCCGCCAACGATTACGTGGTGGCGTCGGTGCGCTATCGTAACCCCGTCTTCGACGGTGGAATCGAGAGCGATCGCTTCGAGCTCACCCTCCCAAAGAGCGCGAAAATCCAGCGGTTGCGTTGACGGTCCCCCGACCGCGTGCTAGGCTCGGGTGCCTTGTCGAAAGGGTCGGGGAGTGCTGGTCGCCTCGTGCTCAGCGCCGCGGCCAAGGTCAACCTGGCCCTCGAAGTCCTGAGCAGGCGCGCGGACGGTTATCACGAGATCGCCACGGTCCTCATGACCGTGGACCTGTCCGACCGGTTGACCCTCGAGGACGTGGAGACGCTGGAGCTTCGCGCGAACACGCCGGACGTGCCGGCCGACGCCACGAACCTGGCGCTCCGGGCGGCCCTGGCGCTGCGCGAGGCGGCGGGCATCAGCCGGGGCGTGAGAATCACGCTCGACAAGCGAATCCCCGTGGCGGCGGGGCTGGGCGGTGGATCGGCGGATGCGGCGGCGGTCCTCCTCGGGCTGAACCGGCTGTGGAAGCTCCGCTGGCCGGCGGCCCGACTGGCGGAGGTCGCGGTCTCCCTCGGGATGGACGTGCCCTTCTTCCTCCGCGGGGGCGGGGCCCTGGCCACGGGCCGAGGGGAGAACCTGGAGCCGGTCGCGAGCGCGAGCCTGGCGCTGGTCCTGGCCAACCCGCGGTTCGGCTCGAGCACCGCCGAAGCCTACGGGCGGGTGACGCCCGAGATGTACACGGACGGTCGCCGGGTTCGGGCGCTGGTCCGGGCTCTCGGTACGCGGCGCGCGGCCGGCGTGGCGGCGAGCCTTTACAATGGTCTCGAGGCCGCCGTGGCCCCGACGCACCCCGAGATCCAGAGGATGCGGGCGGCGTTGCTCGCGGCCGGCGCTCTCGGCGCGGCGATGTCGGGCAGCGGGCCGACGGTCTTCGGGGTGGCGCGCTCCTTCGAGCACGCCCGCCAGTTGCGGGCGCGGCTGAGCCGCGCGTCGTGGGCCTGCTGGGCGGTCAGAACGACGCGGGGGCCGGCGGTACGATTCCGAAACGGAGCCTGACGAGGACGGCGCGATGCTGGGGCGTGGCCAAGCGGTAAGGCGCGGGACTTTGGATCCCGTATACGGAGGTTCGAATCCTCCCGCCCCAACCACCGCCGGGCGAGGGGCACGATGACCTACGACCTCAAGCTCTTCACGGGGAACGCCAATCGCGCGCTGGCCGAGGAGATCGCCAAGTATCTGCACCTGACCCTGGGCGACGTCGAGGTCTCGCGCTTCTCCGACGGCGAGGTATTCGTGCAGGTCAACGAGAACGTGCGCGGGACCGACGTCTTCGTCGTCCAGCCCACCTGCCCGCCGGTGAACGACAACCTGATGGAGCTGCTGGTGATGATCGATGCGCTCAAGCGCGCCTCGGCGCGGCGCATCACGGCGGTGCTGCCCTACTACGGCTACGGCCGCCAGGATCGCAAGGTGCAGCCGCGGGTGCCGATCACGGCCAAGCTGGTGGCGGATCTGCTCACCGCGGCTGGCGTGGACCGCGTGCTGGCTCTGGACCTGCACGCCGGGCAGATCCAGGGGTTCTTCAACATCCCGGTCGACCATCTCTTCGCGACGCCCGTCATCATCGACTACCTGGGCAAGAAAGGCCTCCACGATCCGGTGATCGTCTCCCCCGACGCCGGCGGCGTCGAGCGCGCCCGCCAATTCGCCAAGCGGATGCGGAGCGGCCTGGCCATCGTCGATAAGCGGCGCGAGGGTCCGAGCCAGGCGCTGGCCATGCACCTGATCGGCGACGTCCGCGGCCGGGACGCCATCGTCATCGACGACATGATCGACACCGCCGGCACCCTGCTGCAGGCCGTGGGCACCGTCGAGCGCGAGGGGGCCCGGCGCATCCTCGCCTGCGGCGTGCATCCGGTCCTCTCCGGCCCGGCCATCGAGCGCATCAAGACCTCGGCGCTGGAGGAGACAGTCGTCACCAACTCCATCCCGGTCCCGCCGGACAAGCAGCAGGCCGCGCGCCTCACCGTGCTGACGGTGGCCCCGCTGCTGGGAGAGGCGATCCGCCGGATCCACGACGAGGAATCGGTATCGACCTTGTTCGTCTGAAGGAGCGATTCATGCAGACTCAAGAGCTGACGATCAGGCGTCGCGAGGGAATCGGCAAGGAGGTGGCCAAGCGGCTGCGCCGGGGCGGCGTGGTCCCGGCCGTCGTCTATGGCGGCGCCAAGGCGGAGCCGGTCACTGTCGACCCGCGAGCCGTGCTCCGCATCATCGCCGGCCACGAGGGCTCGACCCAACTGCTCGCGCTCAGGTTCGAGGGCGAGGCGGCGACCCGCATGGCCATCATCCGGGCCATGCAGTTCGACCCCGTCAGCGAGACCCTGCTCCACGTCGACCTGCAGGAGGTCCGCGCCGACCGCGCCATCACCGTGCGGGTGGCCGTGCATCCGGTGGGGGAGGCGGCGGGCGTCAAGGACCAGAAGGGCATCCTCCAGATCGTGCTCCATGAGCTGGACGTCTCCTGCCTGCCGACCCAGATCCCGGAGCGGATCGACGCCGACGTCGTCGCCCTCATGATCGGCCACGTGCTCACCGTGGCCGATCTCAAGGTGCCGGAGGGCGTGCGGATCCTCAACGCCCCCGACCAGGCGGTGGTCACGGTGGCGCCGCCGATGGCGGAGGAGGTGGCCGCGCCGGTGGTGGCGGCGGCGGTGACGGCCGAACCCGAAGTGCTCACCGAACGCAAGCCGAAGGAAGAGGAGGCGGCGGCCGCCCCTGAGGAAGGCAAGAAGGAACGGCCCAAGAAGGAGAAGTAACGGAGCCGCGTCCGCGTGGCCCACGTCGTGGTGGGGCTCGGCAATCCAGGACCGGAATACGAGGGGACCCGCCACAACGTGGGCCAACGCGTGCTCGATCACTTGGCCCGGGCGACGTTTCGGCGGCGCTGGCGCCGCGACGATGGCACGATGCTCTGCGCGGGTGTCTGGCGCGGGGCGCCGGTCAAGCTGGTGAAGCCGCTCACCTTCGTGAACATCAGCGGTCCTGTCGTGGCCCGGGCGCTCCGGCGGCACGACGCCGAGCCCCGCGACCTCATCCTTGTTTACGACGACATCGACCTCCCTCTGGGCACCGTGCGCGTGCGCATGAAGGGCAGCCACGGCGGCCACAATGGCGTTCGCTCGATCATCGAGGCGTTGGAGACCGATGAGATTCGCCGCGTGAAGGTCGGCATCGGCCGACCCGACCGAAAAGACGAGGTGCCGGACCACGTCCTCACGGTCTTCACGCCGGACGAGGTCCCCCAGGTCGAGGCGGCGGTCGCGACCGCGGCCGAGCGCGTGCTCGCCCTGATCCACGCCCCGTGACGTCACCAGGAGCATCGGCATGATGTCGATCACGCTGGCCCCGTTGCTCGGCGTCCTCGGCCTGGCGATGGCGTTCGCGATGTATCGCTACGTCGTGGCCCAGCCCAGCGGGACCGCCGCCATGGTGGAGATCTCGTCGCAGATCCACACCGGCGCGATGGCCTTTCTGCGCAAAGAGTACTCGGTCCTGGTCTGGTTCGTGGTGGTCGTGGCGGTCGTGCTCGGCGTCGCTATCAGCCCCTACACGGCCCTGGCCTTCGTCTCCGGCGGCCTCTGCTCGATGCTGGCCGGCTTCTTCGGGATGAAGGCGGCCACCCAGGCCAACGTGCGCACGGCCAACGCCGCCCGCGAGGCCAACCGCGACAAGGCGCTGGCGGTGGCCTTCTACGGCGGGTCGGTGATGGGACTCTCCATCGCCAGTCTCGGCATCCTGGGCCTGGGCGTCTTCTATTACCTCTTCGCCGACCCCCTCGTTATCAACGGCTTCGCCATGGGCGCCTCGTCCATCGCGCTCTTCGCCCGCGTGGGCGGCGGCATCTTCACGAAGTCCGCCGACGTGGGTGCCGACCTCGTCGGCAAGGTGGAGGCCGGCATCCCCGAAGATGACCCCCGCAACCCCGCCGTCATCGCCGACAACGTCGGCGACAACGTGGGCGACGTGGCCGGCATGGGCGCCGACCTCTTCGAGTCGTACGTGGGGTCCATCGTGGCCGCCATCGCCATCGGCGCCACCCTTCGGCCCGACCCGGAAGCCTTCATGGTGCTGCCCCTGACCATCGTCATGGCCGGGCTCATCTCCTCGGTCGTCGGCATCCTGTCCATGAACCTGCTCCAACGCCTGGATCCCCAGGCGGCCCTGCGGTACGCGACGATCATCGCCGCGGTGCTGTTGGCGGCGCTGGCCGCCGTGGTGGTCCGGCAGTTCGGGGTCGGCTGGGGCCCTTTCTGGGCGGTGGTCGCCGGCATGATCGCGGGCGTCGTCATCGGCTACCTCACCGAGGTCTACACCTCTGGCAAGGCGGTGGAGCGGATCGCCGAGTCCTGCCAGACGGGGCCGGCCACCGACATCATCACCGGGCTGGCCGTCGGCCTGGAATCGACGGCACTGCCGGTAGCCGCAATCTGCGGCGCCATCTGGGTGGCCTTCCAGGCCAACGGGCTCTACGGCATCGCCATGGCTGGTGTCGGCATGCTGGCCACCATCGGAATCACGATGAGCGTGGACGCCTATGGCCCCATCGCCGACAACGCCGGGGGGATCGCCGAGATGGCCCACCTGGGTCCGGAGACGCGCGCCATCACCGACCGGCTCGACGCGCTGGGCAATACCACGGCCGCTATCGGGAAAGGGTTCGCCATCGGCTCGGCGGCGCTGACAGCCCTGGCCCTCTTCGCCGCCTACACCGAGTCGGTCGGGCTGGACACCATCGACCTGACCAAGGCCGAGGTGATCATTGGCCTCTTCCTCGGCGGCATCGTCCCCTTTGTCATCGCTGCCCTCACCATGAAGGCGGTCGGGCGGGCGGCCTTCGGCATGGTGAACGAGGTGCGGCGCCAGTTCCGCGAGATCAAAGGGCTGATGGAAGGCACGGCCAAGGCCGACACCGCCCGGTGCGTGGAGATCGCCACCGCCGCGGCGATCAAAGAGATGATCGCCCCCGGTCTCAGCGCGGTGGTCTTGCCCCCGATTGTGGGCCTCGTCCTGGGCAAGGAAGCCCTCGGCGGGTTCCTGGCCGGCGCCACCCTGGTGGGTGTGTTCCTGGCCCTCATGATGGCCAACGCCGGCGGCGCCTGGGACAACGCCAAGAAGCACATCGAGGCGGGCCACTTCGGCGGCAAGGGGTCGGCTGCCCACAAGGCCGCCGTGGTCGGCGACACCGTCGGCGACCCCTTCAAGGACACCTCGGGGCCGTCCATGAACATCCTCATCAAGCTGATGTCGATCGTCGCGCTCGTCATCGCGCCGCTCTTCCGGTAGCGAATGGCTCCGACCGATGGTATATAGTTATCGTTTAGGCAGACGGCGGCGGTCGGGGCGATCGCGGAGGGGGGAGCCGAGTGACCAAGGTCATCGTCGAGCCCGACGAGTCCTTCGAAAGCGCGCTCAAGCGCTTCAAGAAACAGTGCGAGAAGGCCGGGCTCCTGTCGGAGTTCAAGAAGCGGCAGCACTACGAGAAGCCCAGCGTCCGGAGGAAGCGCAAGGCGCTCGCCGCCCGCAAGAAGGCCAAGCGCCGCGAGCGGATGAACGATTAATCACGGCAGCTCTCCTGACTCAGACGCCGGCACTCCCGTGAGTGTAGGGAGCCCGAGGCGACCCGAGATGGAGGCAGGCCGCATCTGGGAGCGGGGCATCGAATGGGATGCCGTTCGCGCCCTGCTCGCGCGGGAGGCGCGGACCGCGATGGGCCGGGAGCGGACCGCGGCTCTCGAGCCGCTCGTGGACCTGCCGGCCATCCAGTCCGCGATTGACGTGACCTCCCAGGCCCGCCGGGCCGTGACCGAAGTGAGCCCCCCTCCCCTCGACACCTTCCCTGATGTGCGTCCCGTCCTCGACCGCTGTCGTATCGCCGGTAGCGTGCTCGAGGGCACCGAGCTGGTCCTTCTCACCACGGCCCTTGCGCTCCCCCCGCACCTGGCGGCGTGGGGACGCGCGGTTCGTGCCCCGGCGCCCGACGTGGCGACCCTGGCCGAGACGCTGCCACCGACCCGGGACCTCGCCGAGCAGCTCGGTGACGCCCTGGACGACCAGGGCGGGATCGTGGACGACGCCAGCCCGCGCCTCGGGCGGCTCCGCCGGGAGCTGCGCGAGCGGCGCCGACGCGTCGTGGCTGACCTCGAACGGATGCTGCAGGGCAGCGAGGCCGACCGGCTCTTCGCCGACCGCTACGTCACCGTGCGCCACGGCCGCTATGTTCTGCCCGTCCGGGCGGAGGCCCGGGGACGCCTTCGGGGCATCGTGCACGACCGCTCGCAGAGCGGCCAGACCCTGTTCGTCGAGCCCGCCGACCTCGTGGAGCCCAACAACGACCTCGTCCAGCTCGCGCGCGAAGAGGAGGCGGAGGTGGCCCGCATCCTCGCCGAGCTGACGGAGGCCGTGCGGCAACGCCTGGACGACCTCGACACCCTCCTGGAACGGGTGGAGGCGCTCGACGTGATCGTGGCCCGGGCCCAGCTGGCCGAGCGCATGCAGGCGACGGCGCCCGCGGTGGACGACGGCCGCACGGTCGCGCTCAGGGGCGCCCGACATCCGTTGCTGCTCGCTCAGAACTGGGTCCACCCCGACCGCTCTGTCGTCCCCGTTGATCTCGAGCTCGGCCCCGACCGCCCCGTCGTCGTCATCACCGGACCCAACGCCGGCGGCAAGACCATCGCGCTCACGACCCTGGCGCTGCACGCCCTCATGGCTCAGAGCGGCTGCCACGTGCCGGCCGACGAGGGCTCCCGCCTGCCGGTCTTCACGCGCGTGCACGCCATCATCGGCGACGAGCAGAGCGTGGCCGAAAATCTTTCGACGTTCTCCGCCTTCCTGCGGCACGTGCGGGGCATCCTCGCCGAGGCCGATGAGCGGTCGCTCGTCCTCCTGGACGAGCTGGGCGCGGGGACGGATCCCGACGAGGGGGCGGCGCTGGCCCAGGCAATTTTGGAGTCCCTGGCCGAGCGCGGCTCGCTCGTCGTGGCCACGACCCATCTCGAGCCGCTCAAAGCGTTCGCCAGCACCCACCCGCTGGCCCGCAACGCCTCGGTGGAGTTCGACACCGCCACCCTGGCGCCCACCTTCCGGTTGCGCTACGACCGCCCGGGGCAGAGCCTGGCCCTCACGATGGCCGCGCGGCTGGGGCTCGCGCCCGACCTCATCGCGCGAGCCGAGAGCCATCGGTCGCTCCACGCGGCCCGCCTGAGCGAGCTGCTCCGCTGGCTCGACGAGCACACACGCTGCGAGGCCGAGCGCACGATCGCCATCGAGCGCCGCGAACAGGAGACGGCGGCGCGCCTGGCCGCCGCCCGCGAGGCCGAGGCCGGGGCGCAGGCCAAGGCCCAGCAGATCCTCGCCCGGGCCAAGGAGGAGGCGACCCGGCTGCTCACCGACATCCGGCGCGCCGTCAGTGCCGAGTGGGACCGGCTGAAGCGCGCTCAACGCTCGCGCCGCGACCTGGAGGAGACTCGCCGCCGGCTTGCCGAGGCGACGGCTCGCGTGGCGCCGGTGGTCCCGCTCGGTCCTGTCCCGTCGGCTGAGTCGTTGCGGCCGGGAGCAACCGTGACCGCCGAGCACCTGGGGCTCCACGGCGAGCTCGTTGCCATCGCCGGTGATACCGCCACCGTGAAGTCGGGCGCAATCACCATCCGCGTCCCCGTCTCCGCCCTCCGCCCCGCAGTGGACGGCTCGACGGAGACGGGCCGGGTGGGTGGGGCGCCGGGGCCTCGTGAGACCCGTTCCCTGCGACGAAACGGGCCTCACGGGTGGGCGGTAAGCGGCAACGCGGCCAGCGACGCCGACCGCGTGGTCGAACGAGGCCCCGGCACCCCGCCGGGGCGGTCGATCCCGAGCGAGTTGTTGCTGCTGGGACGGACGACGGACGAGGCGCGCGACATGGTGGAGCAATATCTTGACGACGCATTCATGGCCGGGCTCGGCACCGTGCGGCTCGTCCACGGCAAGGGCACCGGCGCGCTTCGCAAGGCGGTGCGTGACCTCCTCGCCAGCCACCCCCTGGTCGAGTCCTATCGCGACGGCGAGCCGTCGGAGGGCGGCGCCGGCGCCACGGTCGCCGCGCTGAAAGTGAGCTAGCCATGGCAGGCTACTCGATCGCCGTCCTCGACGAGATCCGCAGCAGCGTCGATCTCGTCGACCTCATCGGTCGGTTCGTGAATCTCCGCAAGGCCGGCGCCAGCTTCAAGGGGCTGTGCCCGTTCCACGCTGAGAAGACACCGTCCTTCGTGGTGAACCCGAAGAAGGGCGTGTTCCATTGTTTCGGCTGCGGGGCCGGCGGCGACGCGTTCGGGTTCCTCATGCGCCAGGACCGCCTGTCGTTCCCCGAGGCGGTGCGGGCGCTGGCCAAGCAGACCGGCGTGGCGCTGCCCGATGAACGCGGCAGCGCCGGGGATTCGGGGCGCGAGGAGCTCTATCGGATCATGGACCTGGCCGCCCGCTTCTACAGCGAGGCGCTGGGGAAGCCAGGCGGCGAGCAGGCCCGCCAGTATCTCGACCGGCGCGGCATCGATCCCGAGGTCGCCCGGAGCTTTCGCCTGGGCTATGCCCTCGAGGGCTGGGACGGGCTCCTGGGCTTCATGCGGACCGAGCGGGTTCCCGTCGAAGCACTGGAGAACGCCGGGCTCGTGGTGCGGCGGGACGGCGGCGGCCACTATGACCGCTTCCGGAGCCGGCTCATGTTCGCCATCCGCGACGTCCAGGGTCGCGTCGTCGCCTTCGGCGGCCGCGCCTTCGGGGACGAGCAACCCAAGTACCTCAACTCCCCCGAAACCCCCGTGTACACCAAGGGCAACCTGCTCTACGCCCTGGATCTCGCCCGCACCGCCATGCGCGACAGGAACCGCGCCCTCCTCGTCGAGGGCTACGTCGATTGCCTGATGGCCCACCAGCACGGGTTCACGGAGACGGTGGCCGCGCTCGGCACCGCGTTCACCGCTGACCAGTTGCGTTTGCTGCGCCGGAACTGCGATCACGTGATCACGTTCTTCGACGCCGACACCGCGGGGCAGAAGGCGGCCGACCGTGCGGAGGCCTTGCTGGAGGCGACCGCCGGCGAGGCGCTGTGGGATCCGACCTCCGGCGGCTCACGATGGATCAACCGGACGGGGGAGTTCAGCGTGGCCGGGGGCCTCCGCGTCAAGGTCGCGCTGCTGCCCGCCGGAGAGGACCCCGACACGTTCCTGCGCAAGCACGGCGCGGCGGCGTTCACCGAGCGGATCGAAGCGGCGCGGAGCATCCTGCTCTACGCGCTGGATCGCGCGACTCAGGATTCGGAGGGCGCGACCGGGCCGCGGGCCCGGGCCAACGCCTTCGCCCGGGCCACGCTCATGCTGGCCAAGGTCGCCGACGCCTACGAGGCCACGGAGCTCTCTCGAGAGGTGGCGTTCAAGCTGGGGGTCGAGCCTGCCCATCTAGTCGACGAGGCCCGCCGACTCCAGGCCGCGCTTCGGCGGCCAGCGACGGCGCCGCCGGCCAGCCCGGCCACGCCGGTGCCCACCGCCCGCGAGCGCGATCTGGTGGTCCTCCTGCTGGGATCGGCCAGCGCGCGGGCAGCCCTGCTGCACCAGATCGAAGACGACGACCTCCGGCACGCCCCGCTGCGGGCGATCGTCGCGGTCCTCAAGCAGCGCCCCGACGCCTCGCCCGAGAAACTGCTCACGGACCTCGCCGACGACAGTGCCCGCAACCTGCTGGCCGCGCTCCTCGTCGAGGAGCGTGAGGTGGAGGAGCCCCGCGCGCTGATCGACCAGTTCGCGGCGCACCTCGAGCGGGAGCATCGG
Source organism: Candidatus Rokuibacteriota bacterium (assembly GCA_050731755.1). Classification (GTDB taxonomy): domain Bacteria; phylum Methylomirabilota; class Methylomirabilia; order Rokubacteriales; family CSP1-6; genus JBOHPP01. Next base: position 22,166 of record JBOHPP010000020.1, read on the forward strand.
CTCCGGCGCCAGCGGCAGATCACCCGCAGCATCAGCGAAGCCCAGACGGCGGCCGGGGCCGCCGCGACGCCGCGCGCGGAGTTCGTGGCCCTGCATCAGGAGAGCAAGGTCGTGTACGAGTTGACGGGTGGGGTGGCCCAGTCGCTCGAACGCCGGGACGCTGGTCCCCAAGGAGCCGAGACGCATGAGTGAAGAACCGCAGCTGGAGGAGCTCGATCGGCTGATCTCGGTGGGCAAACAGAAGGGCTTCCTCACCTACGACGAGGTGAACGACGCCCTGCCGTCGGAGGTCATCTCGCTCGATCAGCTCGACGACATCATGACGATGTTCGGCGCCCTCGACATCGAGGTGGTGGACTCGGCCAAGGCGGCCCGTCTGCCCTCCGAGATCCAGCGCGCCGTCCCAGCCGAGGAGCCCGACGACGAAGGGTCCGACGCCATCGACCTCAGCCCGGGTCCGGTGGGACGCACCGAGGATCCCGTCCGCCTCTACCTGCGCGAGATGGGACGGGTGGCCCTGCTCACGCGCGAAGGTGAGATCGCCCTGGCCAAGCGCATCGAGGAGGGCAAGAACCAGGTCGCCAACGCCATCCTCAGCACCAACCTGGCCCTGGAGCGCTTCCGCGAGCTACGCGAGCAGCTCCGCCGCGGCGACATCTCGGTCAAGGAGGTCGTCGACGTCAACGAGGAGGAGTTCACCGAGGAGAAGGAGGTCGACCTGACCCGCCAGGTCGTGACGGCGTTCGTCAACGTCGACCGCCTGCTCCGGGAGCGCGACCAGCTCACCGAGCGGGTCCGCAAGCTCAAGGTGAAGTCGCCCGGCCGGAAGAAGGGGGGCAAGGGCAAGGACCCACGCTGGAAGCGGCTCGAGCACCAGGCCCAGGAGCGGCAGCGCAAGGTCCTCGACAAGCTGCGCAACCTGAACATCGGCAACCAGATCATCGATCGCGAGGACCCCGACGTGGCCCGGCGGGGGCTCGTTCAGCGCCTGCGCGACCTGGTCGACGACATCGAGCGGGCCGAACGCGTCATCGAGCTGTGGACCAACGGGGCCAGCAAGTCCAAGGAGGAGCGCCAGAACCTTCTCTACGTGTCCTTCCGCGAGCCGGGGCCCAACGGGACCAACGGCGCCCCCAGCGACCTGCACCTCAAGGCGGCCAAGAAATTCCCCACCCTGAAGCAGCAGCAGATCTGGGTGGCCCAGCAGGAGATCAGGGCGGCGGAAGTCCGCGCCAATGCCCGGGCCGACGAGCTCAAGCGGGTCATGGCCCTCATCAGGCAGGGCCAGCAGAAAGCCGCCCAGGCCAAGAAGGAGATGGTGGAAGCCAACCTGCGACTGGTCATCTCGATCGCGAAGAAGTACACCAATCGGGGGCTGCAGTTCCTCGACCTGATCCAGGAAGGCAACATCGGGCTCATGAAAGCCGTCGATAAGTTCGAATATCGACGGGGATACAAGTTTTCGACTTACGCCACATGGTGGATCCGGCAGGCAATTACCAGAGCCATCGCCGACCAGGCGCGCACCATCCGCATCCCCGTGCACATGATCGAGACCATCAACAAGCTCATCCGAACCTCCCGCCAGCTGGTCCAGGAGCTGGGGCGCGAGCCCACCCCCGAGGAGATCGCCGAGAAGATGGACGTCCCGGTGGACAAGGTCCGCAAGGTCCTGAAGATCGCGCAAGAGCCGATCTCACTGGAAACGCCGATCGGCGAGGAAGAGGACAGCCACCTGGGCGACTTCATCGAGGACAAGCAGGTGGTGTCGCCGGTCGAGTCGATCATCAGCCTCAGCCTCCGCGAGCAAACGAACCGGGTCCTCAGCACGCTCACCCCCCGCGAGGAGAAGGTGCTGCGGCTGCGGTTCGGGCTCTCCGACGGGTGCGAACACACGCTGGAGGAGGTCGGCCAGGACTTCGCCGTCACCCGGGAGCGCATCCGCCAGATCGAAGCCAAGGCGCTGCGGAAGCTCCGGCACCCGTCGCGGTCGAAGAAGCTCCGCAGCTTCCTGGAGACCTGATGTACGCTGAGAGCGACTCGCGGCCGGGGGCCCATAGCTCAACGGCAGAGCAGCCGGTTCATACCCGGTCGGTTCCTGGTTCGAGTCCAGGTGGGCCCACCATTGTAGCGGGTGCCGCGAGGCCGGCTTGGACCGTGGGTGGCCTGTTCGAGGTGCGCTGGATATCTCACGCCCGATCACTGCGTGAGGTGCGCTGGACATCTCACGCCCGATCATCGCGGGAGGCGCGGGGGGCATCGCACGCCCGAACATCGCGGGAAGCGCGCGTGGCATCGTTCCAGAGGTATTTGGCGTGAGCGAGCTCGAGACCCTGGTTCACCTCCAGGAGTACGACACCCGCGTCGCGGGGCTCGACGCTGAAGTGGCCCGCCTGCCCCGGGAGATCGAGGCGCTCCAGACCGCGGTGGCCGAGGCGCGCAAGAACGTGGAGACGATCAAGGCGCGGCTGGAGGCAACGAAGAAGGACCTCAGGAGCAAGGAGCGCGAGCTCGACGACATCGCCGTGAAGCGTTCGAAGTCGGAGGCCCGCCTCTACGAGGTCAAGACGAACGCCGAGTACTCCGCCGTCCTGTCCGAGATCGAGGCCATCAAGACCCAGAAGGGCAAAACGGAGGAGGAGATCCTGGCCCTGATGGAGCAGCAGGAGACCCTCACGGCCGAGATCCGCGACGCCGAGGCGCGCTTCCGGACGCGCGAGGAGCAGGCCCGGCGCGACGAGGCCGTGATCCGGCAGCGGCTGGCCGCCGTCCAGCAGGAGCTGGAGGGCGTGCGGGGCGAGCGGGCCTCGCTAGCCCGAGAGGTCCCCCGCACGCTGCTGGCGGACTATGAGCGCATCCTCAAGGCCCGTGGCGGCCTGGGCATGGCCGTCGTCACCACCGCGGCCATATGTGGCGGCTGCCGTGTGACGATCAGGCCCCAGGCTATTCAGGAGCTCCGGGTGGCTCAGCAGGCTGTGCTCCACTGCGAGAGCTGCGGCCGCTTCCTCTATTGGCGTGACTAGCCCCGGAGGGGGCCCCCCATCCTCGTGGGAGGGGGTCTGACGCCCCCCTCCGAGACCAGCTCCCAGAGCAAGGTTGCGCGGGCAAAGCCCGCGCTCGAGCGGCGTCCTGCCAAGCGCCCGGCGTCCACTCCAGCCCGGACGACACGAACTCCAGCGAGTGAAGAGCGTGAGGTGATCGTCTATACGGATGGGGCGTGCAGCGGCAACCCTGGCCCGGGCGGATGGGCGGCCCTCATCATCGACGGCGCCGACGAGCGCGTGGTCTCCGGCGCTGAGGCCGCCACCACCAACCAGCGCATGGAGCTCACGGCCGCCATCGAAGGGCTCGCCGCCATCCCCGGGCGGCGTCGCGTGCGGCTACACAGCGACAGCGCCTACGTCGTCAACTGCTTCCGCGACCGCTGGTGGGAGCGCTGGGAGCGGAACGGCTGGCTTGGCGCCGACAAAAAAGCCGTCACCAACCGGGATCTCTGGCAGCGCCTGCTCGACGAGACTCGTCGGCGCGACGTGACCTGGGTGAAGGTGGCCGGGCATGCTGACGACGTGCTCAACGAGCGGGTGGACCGTCTGGCCCGCGCGGCGATCGCCACCTTGCCGCGACGGACCGGCGCCGCGCCCGGCGCCCGGTCGGGGCCGGAGGTATACTAAAGGTCGCGCCAGAGAAGGCTGGACGGTCGCCGGCCGCGGTGACGCGGCGGGAGGAAAGTCCGGGCTCCGCAGGGCAGGGTGCTGGGTAACGCCCAGGGGGGGCAACCCCACGGACCAGTGCCACAGAAAACAGACCGCCGTCCGCGAGGGCGGTAAGGGTGAAACGGTGAGGTAAGAGCTCACCAGCGGCGCGGGTGACCGCGCCGGCTCGGCAAACCCCACCCGGAGCAAGGCCGAATAGGAGCGCAACGAGGTGGCCCGCCTCGCGCTCGGGTCAGGCCGCTTGAGACGCCGGGCAACCGGCGCCCTAGAGAAATGACCGTCGGGAGCCAGTCATGGCTCCGACAGGACCCGGCTTACACGCCTTCTCTGGCGTTTTTCTTCCGGCCCTCACTGCGCCGTCCACCCGCCGTCGATCACCAGCTCGCTGCCGGTCATCCAGGCGGCCTCGTCCGAGGCCAGGTAGAGAACGCCATAGGCGATCTCCTCGGGCTGGCCGTACCGGCCGAGCGGGATACGCGATAGCATCAGTTGGTACTGCGCCGGGTCGGCCCGGCGCCGTTCCGTCATCGCCGTCACGACGGGCCCGGGATGGACCGAGTTGGCCCGGATGCCGTCACGCGCGTACTGGAGCGCGGTTACCTTCGTGAGGAGCCGCACGGCGCCCTTCGAGGCGGAATACTGCGGGCTGGTATTGTCGGTGCCGACCAGGCCCAGCTGAGACGAGATGTTGACGATCGAGCCGCCGCCGGCCCGGCGCATCGCCGGGATGGCGGCCTTCGTCCCCAGGAACACGCCCTTGGCGTTGACCTCCATCACGCGGTCCCAGGCCTCGATCGTCGTATCCTCCACGCGGCTGGCACCGCTGATGCCGGCGTTGTTCACCAGGATGTCGAGCTTGCCGAAGCGGCTCACGGCAGTCTCCACGGCGCGTTGCCAGTCGGCCTCGCTGGTGACGTCGAGGCGCACGAAGACGCCCTCGCCACTCTTCGCGCGAATGTCGGCCTCGACCTCGCGGCCCTCCTTGTCCAGGATGTCGCCGATGACTACCCGCGCGCCTTCGCGGGCGAAGAGCCGGGCCTCGGCCGCTCCCATGCCGCGAGCGCCACCGCTGATGAGCGCCACCTTCCCAGCGAGTCTCATGTCACCCCTCCACGTCCGTTTCCTTGTAGCGAGTGCCGCGAGGCCGGCTTGAGCCGTGGGTGGCCTGTTCCAGGTGCGCCGTGCTTCATTCTAGC
>JBOHPP010000021.1:0-11647 GCA_050731755.1 Candidatus Rokuibacteriota bacterium
GGCGCGCCGAAGATCGTCGGCCTGCATGGCGGCGAAGAGATCGTGGGTCAGCTCGGGAATGAGGCTCGCGCAGCCGACCAGGGTGCCGTCCATCCGGTGCACGAACGTGGGGAAGAGGTACTCGTCCATGCAATTGAGGAGCGCGACGTGCGGAGCGTCACGCCGGAGCGCGCGGATGTCCCGCTCGTACTTGCCGAGGTCGCGCTGGCCCATCTTGAAGCCCTTCACCTGGGGCAGGCCGGCCAGCCGGACCATGAGGCGCGTCGAGTACGCGACCTTGGTGTTGGCCGGGTAGACGTGGACGATGATGTCGAGCCCGCTCTCGGCGCCGATAGCCTTGACGTGCTCCAGGACCGCGTCTTCCTTGACGCCGAAGCGCAGCCACATGTGACACGGCATGATGTCCAGGGCATCGGCGCCGGCGTGGGCGGCCGCCCCCGCGTGCTCGATCGCCTCGAAGGTGCCTTCCGAGCAGATGGCGGAGACGATGCGGACCTGCCCCTTGACGGTATCGGCCACGATGCGCGTGACCTCAGCGCGCTCTTCGGGGAGCAGCGATCCGACCTCGCCGGTGTGGCCGTTGGTCATAACGGCAGTGACGCCGCGGCAGCCGGCCAGCCACCGGGCGAAGCGGGTGAGGCGTCGGCGTCGAGCTTGTAGTCGTCACGGCAGGGGATGGCCATCGCGGGGATGACCCCGTGAAACGCGCGCAGGCTGGGCATGATCACGTCCTCCGTCTGGCCGGCAACATGTCAAAAGATCTCGGGGCACCAGGGGGCGCGCGTGGTGCGGAAGAGCGCGTCGGCGCGGGCCAGGGCGCCGGGGCGCAGCTCGTCCACCCGCAGTGCCCTCCCGAGCTGGGCCCAGGTGAATCCACCGAGATAGACGGCGCCGAGCGCGGTGACGTCGCACCGTAGCTCCGGCTCGGCCGTGGTTCGCTTGACGCCGTCGTCGCCTACGCGCCACCGGCTCTGGTTCCAGGGACAAAACGCATCCACAACATCGATCACCACGGCGCCCGGCGCCGCGTACGAGCGTGCCGCCAGCGCATTTCCGACGTCCACCAGCCGAACCCAGAGCCCGTCGCGGACGCTGAAGCGAAGCCGGCGCGGCTCGGCGAGCAGCAGGAGCAGCGGGTGGTCCAGGGGCAGCAGGTACGCCTTGACTCGCGCCATCCAGTCCACGTCCAGCAGGAATCGCCAGATCGTGCGCGTCGCCGCCGGAGAGTCGCCCATCGCCTCGGCGACGTCGACCGCACCCGTCTGCACGCCGCGGTCGAAGGCCAGGTTCAATCGGTAGAGCGCGTAGCCGACGGGCCCTTCATCCGACTCGAGGACCACGCAGTGCAGGTCGCCACCGCCGCGGCGGCGCCAGTCGGGGTCGGCCAGCGCACGGACCTGCCACCACGCGGACGTTCTCCTGAACATCCCCGGGGTTTCGGCCGCCACCCGCTCCCAGACCGGCGCCACGAGCTTCTCGGCCTCCTTGAGCGGCACGATCCGCGCCTGTCCGAACGGCTGGAACGGCGCATAATAGGCGGCGCGCTCGCGCGGCAGCTCGATTTCCCCTGTCAACGAGGCGATGCCATAGCCGAAGCGGCCGTAGATCGTGTCTTCTGTGGCCCAGAGGTACGCGACCGGCTCGCCACGCTCGTGGCAGGCGTCAAGCTGGGCGCGCATCATGGCCGTCAGGACTCCACGCCGCCGGTGGGTGGGCAGGACGCCGACGACGGTCACGCCAGCCGCCCGGACGCGCCCGCCGGGCACGGTCAGCTCGAACGGGAAAGCGCCGGCGCCGCCTACGGCGCGACCGTCCTCCCAGACGCCATGCAGTCGCTCGAGGGGCAGGGTGCGCTCGAGCCGCTCGATCTGCTCGTCGCTCACCGCCGATCGTCCGAAGTAGTTGGTGATCGGCGTTATGGTCGCGCGCAGCTCCTCCACTGAGGAGCACGTCCGTACCTCCCAGCCCACGTCAACCTCCCTTGGTGCCTATTGGACTCGCAAGCGCGGATCCAGCGTGTCGCGCAGGCCGTCGCCGAGCAGGTTCAGGGACAGCCCGGCCAGCGTCAGGGCCAGCCCGGGGAACGCGCTGACCCAGAATGCCTCGCGGATCACGTTCTTGCCACTGGCGATCACGTTGCCCCACGACGGCACGTAGGGCGGCACGCCGACGCCGAGGAAGCCCAGGATGGCCTCGGCGAGCACGGCGTAGGCGAAGATGAAGGTGCCCTGCACGAGGAGCGGGCCCATGCAGTTCGGCAGGATGTGCCGGAAGGAAATGGCCAGCCCCCCACGCCCGAGCGCCTGGGCGGCCACGACGTAGTCCAGCTCCCGCACGCTCAGCACGGTGCTGCGGATGAGCATGGCCGTCCTCGGCAGGTACACGACCGAGAGCGAGATGATCACGTTCCACACCCCCGGTCCCCGGACGGCCATGAGGGCGATGGCCAGCAGGATCGCCGGGAATGCCATCAAGCCGTCCATGACCCGCATGATCACGAGATCCAGGCGGCGGTAGTAGCCGGCCACGAGGCCGATCACGACGCCGCCCAGCGAGGTGAGCAGCATCGTCACACTGCCGACCAGGAGGGAGACCCGGCTGCCGTGCAGGACGAGGCTCGCGATGTCGCGCCCGAACTCGTCGGTGCCGAGCAGGTTGAGTGCGCCGGGCGGCCGGAGGCGCTGGCCCGGGTAGAGTCGCGTCGGGCTGTATGGCGACAGAGCGTCGGCGAAGACGGCGACCAGGACGAGGACGAGGAACACGCTGCCGCCCATGACGACGTTGGGGTTGCGCAGCAGGCGTCGCGCCCACCGACTCCGCGGCCCACCCCCAGAGACGACGGCCGGCGCAGCCTCGGCCACCACCGCCGTCGCGTCAGACATAGCGAATACGGGGATCGATGAAGGCGTACACGACGTCGACCGCCAGGTTGATCAGCATGTAGACCGCCGCCGTCAGCAGCACCACGCCCTGGACCACCGGATAGTCCCGGCGCAAGATCGCCGAGATGATCAGTCGCCCGAGGCCGGGAATGTTGAACACGATTTCGGTGACGACGGCCCCGCCGATCAGGATGGCCATGGTGATCCCGATCACCGTCACCACCGGCACCAGGGCGTTCCGGAACGCGTGCAGATAGATCACGCTGCGCTCGGCCAGTCCCTTGGCCCGCGCGGTGCGGATGTAGTCCTGGCGCAGGATCTCGATCATGCACGAGCGGGCGATGCGGGCGATCAATGCCGACTGATTGAAGCCCAGTGACAGCGCCGGCAGCAGCATGTAGCGGGCAGCGGCCACCGGATCCTGAAAAACGGAAGCGTAGCCGGCCACCGGTAGCCAACCCAGCCGCACCGAGAAGAGATAGATGAAGTTGAGGCTGAGCCAGAAGCCGGGTACGCAGACGCCGAGCAGGGCCAGGCCCATGAGCCCGCGGTCCCACCAGGACCCCTGATAGGCGCCGGCCACGATGCCCGAGGGCACGCCGATCAGCACGGCCACGAACAGCGCCGCCGTCATCAGCACCAGCGTGGGCTCGGCGCGCTCCCACAGCGCCTGCGTGACCGGGCGATCGAGGAAGTACGAGCGCCCGAGGTCGCCGCGGAGCAGCCGCCCGTAGAACCGGAAGAGCTGCTCGTGCAGCGGGCGGTCGAGGCCCAGTTCCCGGCGGGCATCGTCGATCTGCTGGGCGTTGGCCTCCGGCCCCAGGATGACCGCCACCGGATCGCCGGGGATCAGGTGGATGAGCAGGAACACGATGGTGACGACGACCAGCATCACGGGAAGGAGCGCCAGGAGGCGCCGGAGGAGGTAGGTGGTCACGGCGATCGGGCGGGAGTCGTCCGCGCGGACGACCCCCACCGGGTCGGTCTACTTCTCCAGCCAGACGTTGTGAAACCGCGGCCGCATGAGCGTCTGGTCGAAGCCCTTGACGTGGCTGCGCATCGCCCGCAACCCGAAGAGGTCTCCGTAACGGGCGACGGGCACCCGATCGTAGAACGTGCGCGTCACCTGCTCCCACAGCGCGAACCGCTTCTTGTAGTCGCCCTCCCGGGCCAGCTCGGTGAGCAGGCGGTTGAGCTCCTCATCGTTGGTCCAGCCCGGCCAGTTCGGACCGAGATAGATGTGGTGGGTGGGGTCATAGAAGTTCCCCATCCCCGTCGTGAAGACGTCGTACTCTTTGGAGTTGTTGCGCCGCTTGACCAGCGTGGCCCAGTCCACCACCTGCAGGTCGATGGTGAACCCCGCGTCCTCCAGCTGCTGCTTGCTGAGCAGCGCGAAGTCGTACATCCACTTGTACTCCTGGGTGGTCATGAAGCGGATGGGCTCGGCCTTGTAGCCGGCTTCCTGGAGCAGCCGGCGGGCCTTGTCCCGGTTGCGCTCGTTCCACGGCAGCCCGGTCAGCTTCGTGTGCCAGGGCGTGTTTTCCACGAAGGCCAGGCTGGAGTCCATGCGGTAGAGCTCCGCGTGCCCTCCGGCCACGTTCTTCATGATGGGCTCCAAATCCAGGGCCGCCTGCCAGGCCTGGCGGAGCTTCTGGTTCGTCATCAGGCCTTCCTTCTTGTTGAAGACGGCGACCAGCCAGTAGTACGGCCGGGCTACGATGGGCTGCACGCCGGCTACCTTCTTGAGCCGTTCGTAGGCGTTGAGGTCCAGGTCGTCGGCGAAGTCCACCTCGCCCGTCTCGATCTGGGCCACGCGGGTGGCGGCGTCGGGGACGGGCATCCACAGCAGCTCGTCCACGTGGACGACCTTGCGCCCGCCGTACCCGCTGGCCGGCTCGCTCCGCGGCTTGTAGTCGTCAAACCGAGCCATCTTGATGTGGCGGTCGGGCTTCCACTCGACGAGCTTGAAGGGGCCGGTGCCGATCCACTCGGTGGCTTTTTCGGCCGGCTTGAACTTCTCGGCGATCTCGCGGGGATAGATGGCCGCCGAGTTGTTGGGGATGGCCAGGGAGATCAGGACGGTCGCCGTCGTCTCCTTGAGCTTCATCTCCACGGTGAACTTGTCGATGGCCCGCACCTCGGCCACCCGCGCATAGAGTCCCTTGCCGTAGGTCGACTGCTGACCCCAGCGGTTCAGCGACGGCACCACGTCGGCGGAGGTCATCTCCTTGCCGTTGTGGAACTTGATGCCCTGGCGGAGCTTGAAGGTGTAGGTGAGCCCGTCCTTTGAGACCGCGGGCATGCCCTCGGCGAGCATGGGGATCGGCTGGGACTTGGCGTCGAGCGAGAACAGGCCTTCGTAGATGTGGTTGGCCAGCACCTCGGTGATCGTGGCCGTGGTCCAGTGCGCGTCCAGGGTGGGCGGCTCGCCGAGGTTGCCGACCTTGAGGACGCCGCCCTTCTTCTGGGCGTCGGCATCCGGAGCCGGGCCGGCGATGCACAGGACGGCGGCGGTCAGGGTGGCGACCGCCCATGAGGGTTTCCGGTGGCGCATGTCACACCTCCCGACGGGTGAGGGCCTCGTTCGTGGCCGAAGCGGTGCCCAATACTCGGGCCGGCGCCGGCCCAGGTCAAGGGGCGCGCCAGCGTCAGGGGTGCCGGCGCGACAGGGGACCGCGCAAGAGCTGGCCGGGCAGCGCTCCCGTGTGCTTGCCGTCGCGGAGCAGGATCTCGCCGTTCACGACCGTGGCGGCGACGCCGCGGGTGCGCTGAACGATGCGCCGGGCGCCGGCCGGAAGATCGTCCACCACTTCGGGCATCTCGGCGGCGATGCGATCGGGATCGAAGACGACGAGGTCGGCGGCCAGGCCCTCGCGGATGAGCCCGCGATCGGCGAAGCCCCACAGCGTGGCCGGCACGAACGTCAGCATGCGCACCGCCTGCTCCAGCGTGAACGCCTGCTTCGTGCGGACCCAGTGGTAGAGGACGTGAGTCTGCAGCGACGAATCCATGAGCTGGGAGACGTGCGCGCCGGAGTCCGAGAAGGTCGTCACCGTGCGCGGATGGCGCATCAGCTCCAGCGCGTACTCCTGGTTCTCGTTGGCCACCGGCTGGAGGAAGAAGAGGTCGAGGTCCTTTTCCAGCGCGAGGTCGATCATGGTTTCAGCCGGATGCGCGCCGCGCTCCCGCGCGACGTCGGCCACCGAGAGGTGCGGCCCCTCCACGGTGTCGAAGACGAAGAGCCAGTCGTAGTCGGCGGGACGGGCCTCGGTGCCGACCGGCCGTCGGCCATCGCGCTCGCCCGACGCCTCGACGAGCCGCCGGCGCAGGTTCGGATCGCGCAGTCGCTGCTTCTGCTCGCTGAGGGGAAGCGCCCGTAGCTCTTTCCACACCGGCAGCCGGTCGAACGGAAGCTGGGTCTTGAACGAGAGCAGCGCGCTCAGCGCCCGGCTGTGGACCTGGCCGAACATCCGCCCGCCGGCGGCGGCGGTCTCGTCGAGGAGGGCCAGGTACGCGCGCCAGGTGTCGGGCGCCCCCCGCCGGCTGAAGACTCCGAACGTCACCGGGCGCCCGGTCTCGACGGCCAGGTCGCGGAGGCGAACGTGATAGTCGCGCAGCTCCGGGTGACCGGGGGCGCGATCCACGCCCTCACCCGCCAGCTCGAAGATACCAGCGTTGAGCTGGCCCATGGCGCCGACCAGACGCCGCACCTCGTCCCAGGTGGCGAGCCGACTAGCCACCGGCCGGCCGTCGGGCGTCTCGTGGCTGGGCGAGCGCGACGTGGTGAAGCCGATGGCGCCGGCCCGAAGGGCGTCGCGCAGCTCACGCTCCATCGCCCGCAGATCGTCCTCGCTCGCCGGCTTCTCGAACGCGCGTTCGCCCATCACGTAGGTGCGCAGGGCCGAGTGGCCGATGTACCCGGCGTAGTTGATGCCCTTGGGCAGCGACTCGAGACAGTCGAGGAATTCGGGGAACGTCGTCCAGCGCCACTCGATCCCGGCCTCCATGGCCGCGGGGGGAATGTCCTCGGCGCGCTGGAGATTCCTGACGACGAGGTGCTTGTCGGCCGCCGCGCAGGGCGCCAGCGTGAAGCCGCAGTTGCCCATCACGACCGTCGTGATGCCGTGCCAGCAAGAGGAGGTGCCGAGCGGGTCCCAGAAGATCTGCGCGTCCATGTGGGTGTGGCCGTCGACGAAGCCCGGCGCCACCACCTGACCGTCAGCGTCGATTTCCTCGCGCGCTCGCTCGCGGATGCGGCCGATCGTCACGATGCGGCCGTGGCGGACGCCGACGTCGGCATGGTATCGGGGCAAGCCGGATCCGTCGATCACCACGCCGTTCTTGATCACCAGGTCGTACGGCATCGTCCGCTCCTTTTAATTGGAGGGGGCAGCGGCCGCCCCCTCCAAACCTCCCCGTTCACGCCAGGTGCGACCAGGCGCCATTTCGGGGCCCCCACCAGCAACGGACATCGTACTGCACTTGGGGCCGCGTTGCGTGGGGTCCGGGTATCGCCTATAGTTTGCCCCAGGACCCCAGCGCTTCCCGAGGAGAGACGGCGATGTCGGACACGTCGGATACCCCGCTCCAGTTCGAGCTCCGCAAGATCGGCCACGTCGTGCTCAACGTCAGCGATTTGCAGGCCTCGCTGCGCTTCTACACCGAGGTGCTCGGCCTGAAGGTCAGCGATCTGTACCCGGACAGCATGCGGCCGGGCGGGATGGCCTTCCTCCGCGTCAACACCGACCACCACGGTGTGGCCCTGATCGGCGGCGCCCCCAAGGGCGACAAGAGCCGCCTGGATCATTTCGCCTTCGAGGTGGGCAGCCTCGACGAGGTGTTCCGGGCGCGGAACTGGCTCCAGAAGCAGGGCGTGACCATCCACTTCGAGGGCCGGCGGCGCGCCGGCTGTCAGTTCGCGGTGGAGTTCCAGGACCCCGACGGCAACAACCTGGAAATCTACTGGAACATCGACCAGGTCGGCACCACCGGCGGGGCCCGCCCGGCCAGCGAATGGCGGCCGGCCCGCACCCTGGAGGACGCGGTCGCCAACCCGGTGGCCGGCCAGCGGCTGCCCCCGATCTCCGACTTCCACTAGCCCGAAGCGAGGCACCAACATGGCCAGCGCATCCGGTCGCTCTCACGTCTACGTCGGCGCGGCGCGGGTGGGATCGCATTCGCGCGGCGGCCTCTTCCGGCAGGCCGCAGGCAACGGCCACTGGGAGCAGCTCACCAAGGGCTTGCCCGAAGCGACCGATGTGCAGGCGATCACCGTGCACCCCACGAACCCCGACGTGATCTATCTGGGCACTCGCAGCGGTCCCTACCGCAGCACCGACGGCGGCGACCGCTGGGAGCGCCTCGGCATCCCCGAGGGCACCGAGGTCTGGTCGATCCTGGTCCACCCGGGAGACCCGCGCGTGCTCTACGCCGGTATTTCACCCGTCGGCGTCTACCGGAGCGACGACGGGGGTGACACCTGGCGCCGGTTGCCCAAGGCGGGGCAGCCCGACCGGATCCGGATGAGCTTCGCCTGCCGCGTGATGCGGCTGGCCGCGGACCCGGCGCGGCCCGCCGAGCTGTACGCCGCGCTGGAAGTCGGCGGCGCGATGCGCAGCGCGGACGGCGGCGAGACCTGGGAGGACTGCAGCGCCGGGCTCGTCGAGCTGGCGGAGCTTCCGCACCTCAAGAGCCGGATCCAGAGCGACTCCGACACGGAAGGCATGCTGGACGGTCACGCGCTCTGCGTGAGCGCGGCCCGGCCCGGCACCGTGTTCCTGGCCCTCCGCATGGGGCTGTTCCGGAGCGCCGACCGCGGCCTGAGCTGGCGGGACATGGAGGTCGGGCGGTTCTCGCCGCTCACGTATGCCCGTGACGTCCGGGTGTCCCCGCAAGATCCCCGTGTCCTGTACGCCTGCCTCAGCCCGGCCGCCCGAAGCGAGGACGGATCGGTCTACCGCAGCCCGGACCTCGGCGAGACCTGGACCCGCTTCGATCGCGGCGTCAAGGCCGACAGCACGATGATGGCGGTGGCCCTGCATCCGCGGGATCCCGACCAGGTCTACTGCGCGAGCCGCAGTGGTCAGGTCTTCGGCACCCGGGACGGCGGCCGCACCTGGCACGAGCAGCGGCTGCCCGACGGGGTCACCGACGTCTACACGGTCGCCTGCGGTTGAGGAGGAGCAAGTAACTTACAGCGGCTGAAGCTCCTTGCCGCGCAGGCCGGCCAGCAGCAGTTCCCCGTCTGGCGCGACGCGAACCTCGCCGTAGCGCGCTCCCTCGTAGCGCCGGCCGGTGCCTTCCTGGAAGAAGAACGCGTTGGTGGCGAACTTCATTTGGCCCTCGCGCACCCGATAGCGGAGCAGGATCTCGTCGGGGGCCAGTGGCGTGCCGTCGTCCAGGCGCCGAAATGTCGCGATCGAGCGTGGGTCCAGCGCGGCGACAATCCCCCCGTCCACGGTGGCGAGATCGCCGCGTCCCGGAACACGATGGCCGCGGGACGCTGGCGAGCGCGGCAGCGCCGGCCGCGCGTCGTCCGCGATCTTGAAGCGCAGCGCCATGTAGTCGCCTTGCGCGGCCACTGGGATAGCGCACCGTGACGCGCGATCACCATGTGGTGGCTGCGCTCGTCGATCCCGACGATGACGGTGGAGACCGCGGGATGAATGACGCGAGTGACGAAGAGGAAGTCGGACGCCGTCTCCTGGAGCCCGGCCCCGAAGCGCGGCTCGCCCGGCCAGCCGCGTTCGCCATCAAGTAGGCAATAGCCTTCCCTGATTTTCCCTCTCGATTCCCGGGAACTCCGCCCACGAGCCCATCAAACCCACGGCTTGCGCGCGGGACCGGATATTGCAGGCAATGGCTGTCCGGTACGAACGCGTGCGTAACTCCGATAAGCGGGATCGACACTGATCTCGCGGAGGAAAGACATGAAGAAGGTGATAGTGGCGGTCCTGGTCGCGATCTTCGCCTTGGTCCCCGTGCTCGCCGTTGCTCAGAGCGGCGGTGGCACCGGCGGCACCCAGAAGCCGGGAAGCAGCAGCCCCACCGACAAGCCCGGCGGCACTGGCTCGCCGAGCGGCGGTCAGGGCACGATGCCAGGCGGCTCACCCGCTGCCAGCCCGCCCGGCACCAGCGACACGCATTCGCAGTTCCGCAGCAAGGCCGACTGCGAGGGTGCGGGCGGCGTGTGGACGGAAGCGACGAAGACCTGCAAGAGGAAATAACCTCACTGTAGCCAGCGCACTCCACGCCGGCCGCCGGATGACCCGGCTACCGTCGTGGGGTGCGCGTAACACTTCCCCCGCCAGCACGCCCGGCCTGGATCGCCCGCCAGACGCGCTCTGGCGTCGCCGGCATCTCGAGGTGCTCCACCCCCAGCTCGGCCAGCGCGTCCACGATGGCGTTGACCACCGCGCCGAGCGCCGGCGTGGTGCCGCCCTCGCCACCGCCGCGGAGGCCGAGCGGGTTGGAGGTCGACGGCACTTCGCTGATCTCGGTCGTGAAGGCCGGTAGCGCGTCGGCCCGCGGGATGGCGTAGTCCATGAACGTCGCCGAGTGGAGCTGGCCGGTTTCGGCATCGTACGCGCACTGCTCCCAGAGCGCTTGCCCCACGCCCGCGGCGATGCCGCCGTGGGCCTGGCCCTCGAGGATCAGCGGATTGACGGCGCGGCCCACGTCGTCGACCGAGGTGTAGCGCACGATCTCGGTCACGCCGGTCTCCGGGTCGACCTCGACTTCGCACACGGCGCAGCCGTAGGGGTACGACGGCACGCTCATGGTCTCGTCCCCGGTGCCGGCGAGCGGCCCCGAGAGCCCCTCGGGCGTGTCCGCCCGCAGCGCGGCGGCCGCCACCTCGAAGAGATCGACCCCGCGATCGGTCCCCTTCACCGTGAATCGCCGTCGCGCGAACTCGATGTCGGCGTCGGCCGCCTCCAGCAGCCGGGCGGCGATGCGCTTGCCCCGCTCGACGATCTCATCCGAGGCCTTGGCCATCACCACCGCGCCGAGCCGCATCGAGCGCCCGGAATGCGAGCCCCCGCCGACGGACGCCACGTCGGTGTCCCCGGTGATCACGCGCACCTGCTCGAGGTCGACGTCGAACCACTCGGCGATGAGCTGGGCCAGGCTCGTCTCGTGGCCCTGCCCGGCCGAGAGCGTGCCGATCACCACATCGATCCGGCCCGCGGGGAGCACGGTGATCTCCGCGCGCTCGCGCGGGGCGCCGGTGTTGAGCTCGAGGTAGTTGGCCACGCCGATGCCCCGATAGCGGCCGCGCCGGCGGGCCTCGGCGCGGCGGGCCTCGAAGCCCGACCAGTCGGCCAGGGCGATCGCCCGGTCCTGAGCCGCCGCGTAGTCGCCGCTGTCGTAGAGCAGCCCGAGCGGGTTGCGATACGGCATCGCCGCCGCCGGCACCAGGTTGCGCCGGCGCAGCGCGACGCGGTCGAAGCCGTGGCGGCGCGCGGCGAGGTCGATCAGCCGCTCCAGCACGAACATCACCTCGGGGCGGCCGGCGCTGCGATAGGGATAGGTGGGCGCCGTGTTGCTGAGCACGCCCCGCCCCCGCAGCGCGGTGGCCGGCACGTGGTAGACGCTGGGCAGGACCGCCACTCCCTTGGCCAGCGGGATGAACGACACGCCGTGGGCGCCGACGTTGCTCGTGTTGACGCCACGCAGTGCGAGGAACGTGCCGTCGGCGTCGAGCGCGAGCTCGACCTGGGAGACGAGATCACGGGCCTGGTAGTCGGTGAGGAACCCTTCCCGCC